>OMOG01000039.1:0-648 GCA_900290305.1 Candidatus Sulfopaludibacter sp. SbA4 | reverse complement strand
GCCTCGAACGCGCGCCCCATCGACTCGACTACCTGTGGGCCGGCCAGGATGTTGCCTTGCGCCGACCACGTCTTTCCCTGTTTGTCTCCCGCCCACGACTGCGCGGCCGGACCGGTGTAGGCCGCGATGTTGCCGTTGCGGTCGATGATGGCCACCTGGCGTCCGTCGGTCGGCGGGAATTGGTCTTCGGCCAGCAGCTTGGCCAGGACTTCCTTGGCGTTGAGCCCCTGGCGCAGCAGTTCGAGGCCGCGGGGGCCGTAGCCCACGTTGACATTGGCCTGGGTGGCGATGGCTCCCACGCCCGCTTCGGCCCACGGCACCACGGCCCCTACAGAGAAGTAGCGCGATGCCACAGTGACGCCCCAGTCTCCGTTGACCGGATCGAAGGCCACGATGGAGAAGGTGTTGACGTCGGCGGCGATCAGGGGCAGCGACGCCAGGAGTACCCAGATGAGGATTCGGTTCATATAGAGTTGTTATACCAGGAGGGGCCGGGGGCCGGGGGCCAGGGGCCGAGGGGTCGGGAGCCGGGGCCGGGAGCCAGCGGCCGGGAGTCTGGGTCGGCGGGGCCAGAGGTCGGGACCGTTGGCCGGGGGCCTGGGGCCGGGGGCCGGGGGCCGGGCGGGCTTCCGGCTGGTTGGCGCGACG
>OMOG01000517.1:1957-3219 GCA_900290305.1 Candidatus Sulfopaludibacter sp. SbA4 | reverse complement strand
GGGGCAGGCGCTTCCGCCTGCCAACCCGTGTGCTCACCACTCCGTTACAGCCGCCGCGTAAGATGTATCTATACGGGCCCGCCCGCGGTAAGCGAGCGGTTGCCGATGCGATTCGATAACGGTCTCTGACTTACCGATGCAAGCCGGACAGCGCATAGCGGCCGCCGGGATGGCCATCACCGGCACTCTCGCTCTGGTGAAGATCCTCACCGGACTGGCTGGACACTCGACCGCGGTGGTTGCCGATGGCATGGAGTCCGCCGGCGACGTGTTTTCTTCCGGCATGGTCCTGCTGGGCCTCACCGTCAGCTTCAAGCCCGCCGATTCCAACCACCCCTACGGCCACGGCCGCGCCGAAATCCTCAGTGGCCTGCTGGTGGGACTGGTGCTGGCCTCCGCCGGAGCGCTGATTTGCTACGGCTCCTTCCTGCGCATCGGCCAGCCGCACGAACCGCTGCACTGGTTCGTGGTCTGGCCGCTGATCGCGTCGCTGGTGGCCAAGGGCGGCCTCGCCACCGCCAAGTTCCAGGTGGGCAAAAGAATGCGTAGCGCCGCTCTGATGGCAGATGCCCTGCACGATGCCACCGATTGCATCTCCGCGCTGTCCGCACTCACCGCTGTCGCCCTTACGATCGTTTCCCCGCAGCGTTTTTTCAATGCCGACCGCTACGGCGGGCTCGCCGTCGGTATCATCGTCATCATGGCCGGCGTGCGCGTGGCGCGCGAAACCTCAATGCAGTTGATGGACACCATGCCCAGCGACAAGATGATGGCCGAAATCCGCGCCGCTGCCGCGCAGGTGCCCGGCGTGATGGGCATCGAGAAATGTTTCGCCCGCAAGACCGGCCTCAGCTACCACGTCGATCTGCACATGGAGGTCGATCCCGAAATGACCGTACGGCAGTCTCACCAGATCGCCCACGATGTCCGCGTCCGCGTCGTACAGGAAGTCGCCTGGGTCGCCGACGTGCTCGTTCACGTCGAACCCGCCCCCGCCCGCGAACCCGCCCTGCACCCGCTGCCCAACCGCTAGCCGCGCTGAGCCTCTCCAGAGAAGTACCAGCAGGCCATTGATTCTGTTGGAGCGGCGAACTTGTAGTTCCCTGGCGCCTGTGACGGCTCCGCCGTCGAATGCTGGATTCCGAAGTCGCCCCCTGCGAGGTTGCATTCCCATAGTCGGGCACGATGAAACGGCCGGTCCCGTATCAGGGCCCGGCTTTAGCCAGTGATTCCGCATCCATGAAGCTGGCAGTGGCTGTGCG
>OMOG01000517.1:0-1947 GCA_900290305.1 Candidatus Sulfopaludibacter sp. SbA4 | reverse complement strand
CAGTGATTCCGCATCCATGAAGCTGGCAGTGGCTGTGGTCTAGATCCTGCGCGCCGCCGAGCGACTCGCAGCCTTCCGAAGCAGATTCTTATTTCATTGCAGGGCTTGTTTTTGGATCTATTCTGAGATATGCTTATTGTCTCAGATGAATCGCTCCGGTCTGTCCGACGCCGAGCGCCGTTTCCGTTCCCGGCTCGCTCAACTCGCCCACGATCACTGGTTCCTCCGCGGCACCTTATCTGTCCGTGCCCGCAGTTGTGGCAAGCCAAACTGCCGCTGCTCCCGCGGCGAACTGCACGCCTCGCTGTATCTGGTGCAGAGTCATGATGGCAAACCGCGGCAGGTCTGCATCCCTAAATTCTGGGAAGACCGCGTCCGCCAGGCGGTGAACGATTACCAAGAAATGCAGCGTCTCATCGAAGAAGTCTCCGAACTCGAATGGAAACGCGTCCGCGAAAACACAAAGCCGCCAGGCTGACGGCTTGCTCCATCGCCTGATTCGGCACGCCGAGAAGATCTTCGATTTCTCCGGCCTCCTGGCTTCCGTCCACGACCAGCGTCCGCAGCCGCGCACGCCTACGGCCGTGGTCCTGAAGGCTGCCGTGGCCATGTTCTGGGCGCGCCTGGGAAGTCTCAATGCGCTCGAATCTGTTAGCGCCGCGCGCTTCTGGAAGCGCTGGCTGGAGTGGCATACGACGAGCGCCGACACCATCGGACGGGTGCAGTCTACCGTCTCTGTCGGCCAACTTCGGAGTGGCCTGCATGATGTCTACAGCCGATTGAAGCGCAACAAGGCCCTGCCTCTGAACCTCGGACACGACGTGGCCGTGCTGGACGGCCACGAACAGCACGCCAGCTATCGCCGCCATTGCGCGGGATGCCGCCAGCGCACCATCAAGACCGAACGCGGCGAGCGCGTTCAGTTCTATCACCGCCAAGTGACGCTTATGCTGCTGCCGGGCGCTCGCGCGGGTCGCAAGCCACTGCGCATCCTGTTGGACTGTGAGCCAATGCTCGCGGATGAGGATGAAGTCGCCACCGCATTGCGGTTGCTCACCCGCGTGCTGGCAAGTCACCCCCGAGCCTTCGACCTCGTGCTGGCCGACGCGCTGTACGCCACCGCCCCCTTCTTCAACTTCCTGATCGACCGGGGCAGACACGCATTGGTCGTACTCAAAGACGAACGGCGCAATCTCTACCAAGACGTCACCGCCCTGTTGGCTCACGTGCCACCCCAGCCGGGCAGGCGGCCCGCACGCGACTGCCAGTGGTGGGACTTCGCAGGCCTCCTCTCTTGGCCGCAGGTCAAGACCCCGTTGCGCGTAGTGCGGAGCCAGGAAACGTATTCCGTGCGCCGCCAACTTGACCGAACCATCAGTCAGGAAACCAGCGATTGGATCTGGGTCACCACCCTACCGCCCCAGCAGGCGCCCACCGAGCGCATCGTCGCCTGGGGTCATCAGCGATGGGATATTGAGAACTTCGGCTTCAATGAACTGGTCAATGGCTGGGGAGCCGATCACATTTACAAGCACGAGTCCCACGCCATCGAAGCATTCCTCCTGCTGGCCTTTCTGGCCTACAACATCTTCCACGCCTTTCTGTACCTGAATCTGAAACCACAACTCCGCGACGGCAAGCCTGAGATCTACTGGGCCCGCCTGATCGCAGCCGAGATCTACTGCGCCGCCGGGACCAGAAAACTGGGTCATGCGCCATGATCCGCCCCCACTGCTAACTTCGCACCGCGCGTCCTTAACCTGGCAAGCCCGCATCTTGCCCTTGGCCTGCCGCCGAGACCGTAGGCGTGTCCCAAAATCCCCTCGCTTGGCTATGCTTCCACCCTCCGAACTCGCCCCACGCCCCTCTGATCCCCACTCTTTCAGAAACCGCCCTCGATTGTGCCGCTTGCAGCCGGCCCATCCTCATGGATGCGGAATCGCTGCG
>OMOG01000059.1 GCA_900290305.1 Candidatus Sulfopaludibacter sp. SbA4 | reverse complement strand
CTCGAGCAGGCTGCGCGCCTCCTCGTACTTGCGCTGCCCGATCAGGGAGCCCGACACGATCAATTGCGCGGTGGTGTTGTTGCGATCGGACCTGGTCAGGATCGCCTGGCCGGATTTCAGGGAGGCGTCGAATTCGCCGCGCGACAGTTGCTGCTTGGCCAGGGCCAGCCTGGGCAGGATGTAATCGGGCTTCAGCTCGATGGCCTTCTCAAAAGCCTGCCGGGCCGGCTCCCAATCGCCCCTGGCGGAGTACGCCCGGCCCAGATTGAAGCGCGCCACGGGATTATCGGGCGCACTGGTCACGACCGATTGCAGATCGGTGATGGCCTTGGCGGCCTCGCCCTTGTCCAGAAGCAGGGTAGCGGCGAGCCCGCGGGCATCGCTGTCTTTGGGGGAGTCTTTGAGGATCTGCGCATTGATCTCGGCGGCTTCGGCGCGCCGGCCCTGATGCAGCATCACTTCGATGACGTGCTTCTGGTAGAGGACTTTCCGCTTGGGATCCCTGGCGATGCCCTGGTTGTATTCCAGGATGGCCGAATTCGGGTCGCCTAACCGGTAGTAGAAATCGCCCACCACCAGGTAGGCATCGGGGTACTCTTTGGCGCGGGACTTGATCTGGTCGAGCACGCCCACCATGTCGGATCGGCGGCCCTGGAGCGAGTATTGGAGGGCCAGCGTAGTGAGATAAGTGACTTCCTTGGGATTGTTCTGGTAGGCGAGCTTCAAGAGTTGTTCGGCCTCATCGCGCTTATTCTGGAGCCAGTAGAGTTTGTACAACTCGGTGTAGGCGGGCTGGGCGGTCTTGTCGCGGTCCAGAACCTGGCGATAGAGTAGCTCAGCGGCGGCAAGGTCGCCTTTGGACGAAGAAGTCCGCGCCAATTGCATGAGTATGGTGTCCTGGCCGGGCTTGAGGGCGTCGGCCTGGCGGTACTCCTCGATGGCGCGGTCGAGATGTTGCGCGGCACTCTGCTTCTCGGCGGTAGCGGAATCGACGACGGATTTCGCCAATTCCAGATCGCCGGTCAGACGGTGGCCATCGAAGGAATCAGGATCCCGCTTGAGAAGGTCCGTGGACCAGCGTTCCACCTCGTCGAGGAACTGCTTCTGATTGCGCGGCTCGCGTTCCTGATGCGCCGCGACGAGGTAGACGTCGGAGGCCTTGATCATGGCATCCCAGCGCTCCGGCTGGTTGGGCGGAATCAGCTCGATGGCGCGCTGGAACGCCTGTACGGCGGGGCCGTAGGAACCGAGCTTGAGCTCCGTCAGTCCCCATTTGTAGTAGGCCTCGCCGAAGCGCGGGTCCTTTTGCTTGGCGCGGATGTACATGAGG
This sequence comes from Candidatus Sulfopaludibacter sp. SbA4, assembly GCA_900290305.1. Taxonomy (GTDB): domain Bacteria; phylum Acidobacteriota; class Terriglobia; order Bryobacterales; family Bryobacteraceae; genus OMOG01. Next base: position 14,770 of record OMOG01000059.1, on the reverse strand, counting down.
CGCGCCTCGGCGTAGCGGCCCTTATCGAAGTACTTGTTGCCCGACGCCAGATAGCTCCGGGCAACGACCTTGGGGTCGCGGCTGCACGACACCAGGGCGGATATCGCCACCAAAACTGCCGCCGTTAGTCTGATCGAACGCATTGGAATCCTCTTCCGATACTTCACTTTATGTCAGTGCGGAACAGTACGCCATAGGCCGCGCGTAATGTGGGAGATACTGGACGCATCATGGCCGTACCGGTACGTGGGGAAAACGGGGGGTTGGGGGTTGGGGGCTGGGGGTTGGGGAAAGCACGCTGACGCAGTTGGGGCGTGAGCACGGCAGAGCGGTCAGGGTCCGAGCCGTTTTGGGCTCGATTTGGGCTTGCGCGGACTCCCTTTGGCGCCTACGCGCTTTTGGGAGGCGCCTGTTCCGGGGTCCGGCGGGGGTCGGAGGCCGGTTCCGGAGCGAATTTCGGGGTCGCCGGGGTGGGGGCGGGGGTCTGGGGCTGGCTGGGGGCGGGCTCAGGGCCGGTTTTTACATTCGAACCCAATTCCTCGGTTGGGGCTGCGGTTTCATCGGGTTGCGGGGGCTGCGGCGCGGGTTCGGGCTGCGGCTCAAGGACTTCGGCGGCGAAGCGATTGGCCTGGAGACGCTCGAATTCGCGTTCCGCGTCGGTGAAGGCGCGGCGGGTGGCGTCGACGCGGCGTCCCAGGCGCGTGAAGGTGGCCTCGCGCTGGTAGAATCCGCGGCCCACTTCGTCCTTTTCGGTGGCTTGGAAGGCCGCTTTCATGCCGGCTTCCCAAATTTGAGCATCGGCCTTGGCGTACCGGATCATCAGCCAGGTACAGCGGGCGAGGACATCGACCTGGAAGCGCTCGGCCGAGGTGGCGGGGGAGTACTCCTGGTCGAGTTGGACGATGATTGCCTCCAGTTTTTCACGGCTTTCGCCGCGGATGATTTCGGATTGGGCGTCGATGCCGGTTTTCAGGGCATTCTGCGAGGATCGGGCCTTGCCCTCGGCGGTGCGAGGCCCGGTGGATTTTTGGGCGTTTTCGCGGTTGGCCGCGGTTTGCTTTTCGGTTGCCATGGGTAGTTCCTTTGTGCAGGCAATAAAAAGCCCCACGGCCGGTTTGGGGACCGTGAGGCTGGGCGACGCCTGCGCGTCGCGTTTCTCATCTTACTTAACACGTACCACGACAACCTTGCGAACGCGGGGTTCGGCGAGAGTTAAGTGGTTGAAAATGCGGGGAAGATAAAGTTCGATTTTGGGTATTGTTAACCGGCCAACTTAGACTTTTCCGAAATCTCAGCGTAAGCGATTGAAAATAAGTCGGTTGGCCGGTTAACAAGTTCATATCCGGTCCAATGTTTTGGGAGCGTATCAAGTCTTTCCCGATCATCGTCTTACGGATCATAGCGACTGAAACATTGGCCGGATATGAACCGGGCGGAAGCGGTACACTGGTTTCTATGGCGGCCGTGCCCAACCCGCCGCTCGTAGCGGCGGACGAATACCTGAATTCCAGCTACCATCCGGATGTGGAGTACGTAGATGGCGTTCTGGTGGAGCGTGGCATGCCCACCATTGCACACAGCCTCTTGCAGACGATTTTGATTCGCTATTTTGCGGATTATGAAAGGCCGCTCCGGTTTCTGACGCTCCCGGAAGTGCGGACCCAGATCGCCGAACGCGCGAAGTACCGCATCCCCGATGTCATGCTGTGTCCGGTGCCCCTTCCCAAAGGCAAGGTGGTGACGTCCGTCCCCTGGGCCGTAATCGAGATTCTCTCCCCCGACGACAAACTGCCGGAGCAACTGGCGCGTTTCCGGGACTACAAGCGCATCGGTGTCCGGCAGGTCGTGCTGCTGGATCTTGAGGACCTGATCGCCTTCCGCTTTGAGGAGGATGGCTCCTTGCTCCAGATGCGTCTCACGTCGCTCGATCTGCCGTCCGGTTCCGTCCCCTTCGATACCGAAGCGCTGTTCCAGGAACTCACCACACAACGCAGCCAGGGTCTGTAAGACTCTGAAACGAGTACAGGCAGCTCGTGTGCGGCTCGGTCGAGATCTTCCATATCGTTGAAAGCAGGTTAAGCAAGGTTTCAGTGCCCCTGAGTCGCGTTGGCTGGGCGACTACCACTGGATGTCACCTTAGGGCACTGTTATGGTTTGCGTAAACTGCGCCTCGTTGTCCGCGTGGGCTGTAATCAGGAAGCTGAACGACGTGGTGAAGCCGGTCGATCCGCTCACCTCGAACAGCAGATTGAAGCCGCCGTGCCCGCCGGTAGGAACACTGGACCCTCCAGGCACCAGTACGGGAAGCGAAAAGAACGCCGGGTCATATACGATCGTCGACGGCGTGATGTTGGTGATCGAATCGATCGTCACGTTGGTCGCAGTGGTGGTTCCGGTATTGGACACATCCATCGACAAATTGCCGTCAGTGCGCGACGTCAGCGCAAACACCACATGCGGCGGCGGGGCGCAATTGGCCGTAATGGTGACCGGACCGGTCAGCGGGTTGATGGTGACGACACCGGACCCTATGGTCGCGTTGGTGGACGGGTTCACGACGAAGTTCTGGAACACGTTGGGCAGGATCGCGGCAGCCGAAATAATCACCTGCACCGTCGAATTGGCCGCCGCAAAGACGGGATTGCCGGGAGCCAGGCCTGCCGGGTTGGTCTGTCCGGTGACGCAGCCGTTCAGCACCAGCGTCACCTTGTATGCGGTATTGAAATTCGCCGTAAAAGTGGAGGAGGCAGCCGGCGCCGACGCCACGCTCCCGGCGGAGGTGATGGCTCCCACCGTCGCGGTCCACGGAGTGCCGGTGCTGAGCGTATACTGCGTATCGCCGGCCCCGTTGAGCTGCGGCGATGGCGCTGTCAGTGAATGGACGGAGCCCGAAACCCAGTTTACGGTCTGCGGCGCGGTCACCTGCGATCCGCTGTCAATCACGACCTTCAGATTTGGAGGACTGGTGGTGACCGTGTCGGTCACAGGCTGCGTGAAGTTCGCAGTAACGGTCAACGGAGCGTTGACCGTAACAGTCGCCGTGTTGCCGGTCCCGGACGCGCCGGTCCAACTCTGGAGCACGTTGCCGTTCACGCCCGCCGCGGTGAGCGTGACGACGGTTCCCGGAGCGTAGCAGTTCGCCGGCAGCCCGGTGAGCCCCCCCGAAGCGGGACTGGGTGCGACGCTGCCGCTGTTGGCGGGCAGTACGTTCAGCGTCAACTGGTAACACACGGCGTTGAAGTTTGCCGTCGCTGTAAAGTTGGAGGCGGGCTGAACGGTGGTGATGGCGGTGGAGCCGCCGGTAGACCAGCCGGTGAAGCTGTAGCCGGTCCCATACGCTGCAACGAACTGCGGGTCGGTAACGCCGATGGTCTGCGTCTGATTGGCCGGTACCTGTTGGGCGATGGGAGCGGCCGCGTAGGAACCACTGGTTCCGATGCGCGCCTGGAGGCCGCTGGGACTTGTCGCCACCGTGAGCGTCACGTTTTGCACCGCGGTGCAATTGGCGGTGATGGTGACCGGACCGGTCAGCGGGTTGATGGTGACGACACCGGACCCGATGGTCGCGTTGGTGGACGGGTTCACGACGAAGTTCTGGAACACGTTGGGCAGGCTCGCGGCAGCCGAAATGATCACCTGCACCGTCGAGTTGGCAGCCGCAAAGACGGGATTGCCGGGCGCCAGGCCCGCGGGGTTAGTCTGTCCGGTGACGCAACCGTTCAGCACCAGCGTGACCTGGTACGCGGTATTGAAATTCGCCGTAAAAGTGGAGGAGGCAGCCGGCGCCGACGCAACGCTCCCGGTGGAAGTGATGTTCGCTCCGGTGCTTGCGGTCCAGGGCTGGGCGGTGCTGAGCGTGTATTGCGTATCGCCAGCCGTATCGAGTTGCGGCGATGGCGCTGTCAGTGCATGGGTGGAACCCGAAATCCAGTTGACGGTCTGCGGGGCCGCCACCGGTGTCGCCGTATCGATACTCACGTTGAGACCAGCCGGATTGGTCGTGACTGTGTCGGTCACCCCTGCCTGCTGGAGGTTGATCGTGGTCGAGAACGCCGGCACATTGTCCGCCTGCAACGTGATGACAAAGCTGAACGGCGCTGCGGCGCTGCCCGAGGTTGCCGTGAAGTCCAGGTTGAAGCCGGAGGTCGCTCCTGGATTCAACGAGGCTGCTCCCGGAATGACGAACGGAACTACCAGGGCTCCGGGGTTGTAGACGAACGTGGAGCCGGTTGCCGTGATCTCCGCGATCGAGGTAACGGTGACGTTGGTGGCCGTCGCGACTCCCGAATTGGTCACTCCCATAGAGAGGTTGGCCGAGCCGCTGGGACGCGATTGCAGGAAAACGCTCAATGCGGGCTGCACACTCCAAGCTCCCATGGCGTGCCAATCCGTGTTGTCGGCCTCGTTGACGTCCCTCGCCGCCAGGTACATTACGCGGTGTCCGCCGAAGGCCGCGGTGAAGGCCATGTTCAGAGTGAGTGCCAGGGTGTTGCCGGCGGCGTTCACCGGCGCGCTCCCCCAACTCACGGTGCACTGGCTGTTGCTGAGGCTGCCGCTCGCGCCGAGGCTCTGTCCGGGCAGCAAACCGTCCCCATTGTCGTTCACCAGATACATAACGTTGCCGGGGCGGGCGAAGGCCAGATAGCAGGCATGGCGGCCATCCAGGAAATCGTTGACCAGGATGTTTTCCACTCCCAGATCCGCAAAGCCCTTGGTGTCGGACCAGTTGAAAGTGAACTGGTTCGGCCCCAGGCCGGCTCCGCTATCGGGGCTCATTCCCACTACCGCGGTGGCCGTGGTTGGGGTTCCCCCGGGAACCCGCCAGACGCCCAGCCGTTGCCACCCCGAGTTGTTCCCCGCCACGTCCCCGACTGCCATATGGACAATCTTGTCGCCGGCAAAGGCGGGGGTCCAAGCGATGGTCAAAACCAGGGTCAGATTGTTGCCGCTCCCGTTTGCCGATACCAGGGTGACCGCGCACTGGCTGTTTTGAATGGTGGCAGAGCTCCCGAGCACCACGGATCCCGCATAGGGTCCTGCCGGGTGTCCCCCGTCATCGACCAGCACCAGCGTGCTCGATGACACTACGTAAGCCAGATAACAAGCCTGGCGGCCATCCAGGAAGTTGTTCACCAGAATGTTGGCCACGTTCATGTCCTGGAACCCGCGCGGATCGGTATAGACAAACGTGTAAGCCGAGTTGGAAGTATTGCCGTCCGCCGGGCTCGCCAACACCGGCGTGGGCGGGACCACGGTTTCCGCATTGTACGTCACCGGGATGATGTCCGAAATGGTCTGGTCGGCCGAAGTGACCGTGATGAAGCCGGCGTAGTTGCCCGCGGGCAACGGAACGGCGGAGACAGTGAGCGTCGCCGGGGTGGTGCCTTGCGACGGCGATACGTTGAGCCAGCCGGCCGGGCCGGACGTGATGTTAGCCACGGCTGTGAAGGTTGTGGGTTGGTCGCTGGTCAGATCAAGCAACTGCGGAACGAGGAGAGTTCCTGTAAAAGGCGGTGAGGGGATAAAATGGAAGTGGCTACGGTTCGTAAAAGTCACTACGGTGGGGCCAGTGCCGGCTCTAACCACGACGCTGCTGGGGCATGGGGCGTTGGTGCATGAAGTGCCCTGACTCGGCGGAGAGACGTTGATCGCCGACACTCCGGTATACGAATTGAGGGCCCCTTCCGTAACGGTTACCGAAGTTCCGACCGGGAAGGTGCCGGCATCGACGCAGTTGCCGCCTTGCGCCGCCGGGCCTGCCTGCACGGTATAGCTTTGGAGGGCTCCGGCCACCGCTGCCGAAAACGTAAAGCTCTTGCCGGATACACCCCCGCCATCGATCTTACAGATCTTCACCTGACCAGTGCCGCACGCGACTTGCAGAGTGGTTGGCACGATCGAAGTGGCGTCCAGATTGGTCACGTTGGTGATGTTCGACTGGCTATTCGTGTAGGAACCGCAAGAAGCGGAGGTGGCCGCCACCTGTACGGTGAAGGTACACCCCGAGGAACCCGCACTCAGGACTCCACCGGTGAAGGTCATGGTGTTTGGCGGTGGACCACCGGAATAAACGGCGGTGCCGCCGCAGCCCGGGCTGGGAACGGCGTTGGAGAAATACAATCCCGGAGGCAGGGTGTCGGTAAATCCCATCCCGCTCTGGGCCGGGTTTTCGTTGGTGTTGGTTATGGTAAAAGTCAGAATGTAGAGGGCGCCTGCAGGGCCTAATGCCGTGCTGAAAGCCTTGGCCAGCTTGGGCGCCAGCACCTGCCCGTTCAGGACCCCGACCAAGTCCCCGCCGCCGGAGTAGGCGTAAGGGTCGCAGGAGGGCGGGACGCAATTGGCGGAGGGCGCCTGAAAAGAGCCTGTGGCAGTGTTGTTAAACGGCCCGCCGGCCGAAGGGGCGGTGGCCGTGAAACTGAGGGTGCCGGACGCCCCCTGAGGAATCGTGGTGAAAGTCACGTTTACGTATGTCACGCCTTTAACTACCGTTGTGGTGACTGTGCAGGGCGTCGGCGAACAGGCTAACGCACCGGGGGAGCTGAAGCCTGGGGGCAACGGATCGCTCACCGAGAAGTTGTTGACTGCGTTGCTTTCATTGTTGGAAGCGGTGATGGTGAAAGAGGCGGGCTGACCGTCGCCAACCGACGTGGTTCCCTGCTTCACAACGGTGACATTCTGGCAGAGCGGTAGAATCAAAGACGCCTGGCCGAAGGCCGCCCCGGGGGGAGTATTGCTGCTGTTGTTATAGTCGATGCCTGTGGAGAGATCCATGAGCGCGGAATTAGTCAGTTGAGGCACGCCAGTGCCCTGACAAAGGGTGGGCAGGTCGGCCGGCGCAGAGCCGGTCGAAACGGTCAGCTTGCACATCAGAGTCGAGTTCGGCGGGAAGATCTGGTTTTCTATGTTGATGGGGTCGAGGCCGGCCCACTGGGGGGTGTTCCACACAACCACGGGGCCCAAGGGCGAACTCAATGCACCCGGCTTTACCAACGTCCCTACGTTCGGCGGGAGGAAGGTGCAGGAACTCGAATAGCCGATGGGAAATTGACCGTAGGTTTGGCTGGACACCGAGAGCGCATCGCGGACCGTGCCCACCGTCTGCTGCGAGCTCGCGAGATTCTGATAGAAAATCGTAAAGGTCTGGGCTCCGGAGAAAAGCAAGGCAGGATACTGAGGGGGGTTCGTGCAAACAGCGGGGCTCGGGTACGGGACGGCGCCGCCCATGGTGGCGTCGTAGTTCACTTTGCACGCCGAAAGCTGGCACGCGGTGTATTCATCCAGGAAGGCGTACGCAAACCCAATGTAGTCTATTCCGGAAACGTTCCAGTCAGCCTCATTTGTGATCTGGTCCTGCCCGGCGTTGGTTTCGCACTGGGGCGTATATTGAACGGTGTACTCGATGGTAACCGTCCCGCCTGTAGGGGAAGTAATGGCATCGATGGGTACCTGGAATTGCTGGTAATAATTGTTAGTGCTTACGTTAAAAGCGGGAGCTTTTAGCCCTGCAATGCCACCGGTGCAGCCGGAACAACTCTTCACCGTGATGGCGCCGGTCGTAAAATATGGGGTCGGCACTGACTTAGCCAGGTAGTCGGTCAGCGTCGAGGCGGGGATTGGTCCGGTGCTTGTCAGGGTGATGGTATAGTCCCACGTCGTGCTCCACGGCTGCGAGCCCGACCCCTTCGAGCTTGCCGGGGTCACGGTCTTTTTGAGGCCGAGAACCGGCGGGCAATTGGTAGTGTTTGCCGGCAGGGTAACGATCGCGGGATATGACGAGGGCGGATCGTTGCTGGTGTTATCCAGGGGGTTCGTGTCCGAAAACGTCACGACGCCGTTCGAATAGCCGAAATAGGCTATGTTCTCGACCGAGCCTGCAACGCAGGCCAGGTAGGAGAAAGTAACGGTGTACGTGATGGTAATCGATTGGCCCACCGGCAGGGGCGCGCTCGGGAAACCAGTTGCCAGTACTCCGGCCCTTGAGTTACTGGGAGGCATCAGGCCCGATTGGGCAGTGGAAGTGCAGGTGTAAGCACTGGGAGAGCATATGGGAAGGGTGGACGTTAAGTTCACGGTGAAGGAGCCATTATTGGAGATCTGGTCCGCGACCTGGAGCACGTCGGTATACATGAGCGCCGGGCCATTGTTGGTAATTGTGACGATGAAGGTGACAGGCGCGGCGCCAGTGGTTGTAGCGGTTGGTTGTGCCGTATTATTTGGCGCGGGCGGGCAACTGCTGCCGGAGGGGATGCAGACAATCTTGGTTATCCCGAGGTCGGTCAGAAGCGAATAACCCAGAACCTGGAGCGGCGCAAAGCCGCAGTTGTACCTGAGACCTGCGTTGAGATCGCTCTGGCACTGGGCAAGCGTGTCGGTTGGCACGGCCGACACGAAGTTAGTTTCCGTAAAGGGGGGAGCGATCGTGAGGTCGAAATGGCCAATGATGTAGAGAACGATATAGCCGTTTTCGGGGATGGTGTATGGGCCGAGAGGCAACGCCTTCGCGGGCTTGGGGAGGATGGTCTGGGGACTACCACAGGCGGCCCCAAAGTAATGGCAATCCACGTTCGGAGGTCCGGGCGTATCGATGACGAAGTTGGACGGAAAGGTCTCATACACATACGCGTTATTGGCCTGAGTCGGGTCGCCATTGCTGATGGTAATCACGTACAGCACCGGTGCTGCAATGTTGGTCTCGCCCGTGGTCAGCCCGTATGTGGCCCAACAGGACGCAACGTTGGTGTAGCTGGAGTTAATGCAGGTCTCGGCAAGCGAAAGCGGAGAGTTCCCGGTCATCCCGATCGGGGTGGGATCCCCCGAGAATGCGTATTTATTGACGGTCAGGACCTGGGCGCTCAGGAAAGAGGCGCAGGCGGCCAGGAGGCAAACCAGCCTCAGGACCGCAATCAGTCGGGACAGCATATTCTCTCCTCGGCGGCCAGCCACCGGCAATGATGCAACAGGGGATACGTTTTTCATGAGATTCCTCGCTTCGATCCGGAAACTTCCCGCGCGCAAAATGGGACTTTTGGACAGGCGTGACGTGCACCGGCAATCCGCCCGGGCGGCGCGTACACGTCCGCGTTCGCGATTTTGAAATTGGCCGCCGGCGCCACGACGGGCGGACGGGGTATGAGGCTGATGGCGCGGCGGCCAAGCTCCGGCAAGGGGAGTCTGGTCCCTTTTGTGTTGGCCGAAATCAGGCATTTCGGTGCTGCCGGCATGTGAGCTTGGGTACGCGCTTCTCTTGAGGCGACAAGAACCGCGATTTATCCCCTCATTAGGTAAAGGCGCAAACCAGGAAAATCGGGGTCAAAATTCACGAATATTCAAGTACTGGAGACAATCAGCGGCATTTCGGGGCGGAACCGGCGCGGTCAGGATGGAAGGCAACACAGGCAGGAATGCCTGTGCTACCGCCCCGGGCGGCATTTTCCGGCCGAGCCGGCGCGGAAAATCGCCTGGATCTCGGCCGCGGTCAGCGCACGATGGTAGAAGGTCAGCTCGTCCATATCGCCCTGGTAGTAGATGTCGTTCCGGGGCACCAGCTTGTTGGCGTGATGGCGTCCGAGCCAGAGGGGCGCCGGGACGTCGAGATTCCCGAGCGGCGCGGCGTGTTGGCTCACTTGAGTTTGCTTCACGCCGTCGACGTAGATCCACAAGGGCTGCGGCGGCAGGCGCCGGACCACGCCCGCCACGTGGTGCCATCGGCCATCGGCGACGCTGAGCGACTTGGCGATCACGGCGTCGACCGTTCCGCCGGCCGATACCTGGAAGCCGGCATTTCCCTTGTCGGTGAAGATCAGGTAACCCAACGGCGCGCCGCTGCGCTTGTCCACCAGACTCGGGGTGTGCACGGAGTCGGTGGTGCGGATCCACAGCTCGATGGTGAAGTCGTCTTCGCCTACCGCGAGGCCCGGGGTGGAGGCGGGAACTTCGACGAACTGGTCTTTGCCGTTGAAGCGCGCGGCGGAACCTACTCGGCCGGGGACGCGGAGCGGTTGGAACATCGGCTCGTCGAAGGTGAACCACGCGGACAGGTTCGGCGGCACGGGGGCGCAGCGCGGCTGGGCGGCGATGGGGAGGGTGGCGAGGAGAAGACAGAATGGGAGGGTAGACGGGAAGCGTCGGCATGAGTGCCGACGCGGCAGACACGAGTGTCTGCGCCACAAGGTGCCAGGCAGGCAGGAGTGGCTGGGGCACAAGCTGCCAGGCAAGCAGGAGTGGCTGGGGCACAAGGTGCCAGGCAGGCAGGAGTGACTGGGCCACAAGGTGCCAGGCAGACAGGAGTGCCTGGGCAGCCGGACGCTAGTAGACGAGCGTGAGCTTGATGTAGTCAATCGTGGTGTCATCGCCAATAGTGAAATCCAACGACGTGATTTTCTTTCCGACCTGGGCGCGCTGCACGTCGAGCAGGACCTCCGGCGGAATCTCCAAGGTCAACAGGCGCTCGGAAACATCCGGCGCGTCCACCCAGAGAGTGGCCCTCGACGCCAACTTCGGCGCCGCACCATAAACGAGGGCGTCGTTTTGATAACCCGAAATACCCTTCCGAATATGGAGCTCCACGTAACCGGCACAGAAATGGAGGGGCGGCAGAATCAACGAGACGAACAGATCCTGGTCGTCGCGAGGCTCGTCGAACTGCTTGAGATGGCTGAGCCCCGGCCAGTCCGAGCTATTGGCGAGGTCCGGATTGACATAGGGAATCGGATCGAACGGCAGCGCGAAGTTGTCGGCCTCCCCCGCCATGAGGGTGACCGAGCGCTCGCAAGGCCCGAAGCCCGATCCCGGCGGGCGCGGCGCAAAGCCGAGCAGCGATGGCAGGTCGTTGCGCGCCTGTTCGATATCGCCATGCTGAATGTGGGCGAATCCCCTGTGGGCGGAAACCGATCGCACCATCTCGGCATCGCCCGCGGCGCCATAGTAGGTTTCCGCCAGGACAAACTCACGCTCGGCTTCCTTCCACCGATTCTCCTCCACGTATGCCATGGCCAGCCGGAAGTGCGCGGCGGGATGGTTTGGCGATTTCACCGTTATCTGCTTCCAATGGGGCTCGGCTTCGGGGCGACCGAGCTGGTCTTCGAGAAGCGCGAGATCGGCCAGGGCCGCGGGCTGCGGCGACGCCGTTGCGCGCCGCTCGAGGAGCGCCAGCGCGCCATCGCGTTGCCCGGCCAATTGCAACTGGACTGCGCGGGCGAACAGGCGGTCCGCCTCGGGCTGGAGCGGTTTGTACAGCGCGCGATTCAACTCCCCGCGCGCCCTGTCGGCGAACCCGGCTTCGTTCCAGGCGAGGGCGAGATAGGCGTGGGCCACGGCGGGCAGCCGATGCTGCGCCAGGGCGCGCTCCAGGCGGCGGACGGCCTCGACCGGCTCGCCGGCCTGCAAGTTATAGACTCCCTCCTGCCAGTCGGCGACGGCTTCGGTGCCCGGCTCCGGCGGCCAGAGCCACAGGGCGAGGGCGGCAACTGCGGCGAGCGCAACGGCGGCGCCGGCCAGCTTGAGTTTGCCGCCGTGCCTGCGTCCCAGCAGCCTCCACCAAAGATGCCGCGGGTTGCGCGTCTCCAGGTGCGTGAGAATCTCGCGTACGTCCGCGAAGCGCTTCTCAGGATCGGCCTCCAGGCAGCGGTACATCGCGGCGGACCACGTGCGGCGCAGCGCGGGCGCCAGCGTTTCCGGCGCTATGGGGCGCTCGCGCATCTTTTTCACGGCCATGGCGAGCGGCGAATCCTCGGGATAGGGAAGCTCTCCCGTGAGCATCTCGTAGAGCACCACGCCCAGCGCGTAGATGTCGGCGGGCGGCCCCACGCGGTCGCCCCGGATTTGCTCCGGCGCCATGTATGCGGGGGTGCCGAAGGTCGCTATCGTCGCGGGCGACCAGGTGGAGGCGGTGGCGCGGCTATCGGGCGGGACCTGGCGGGCCAGGCCGAAATCGGTGATGACCACTCGCGGCGGGCCTCCGGTGCGCGGCACGATCATGACGTTGCCGCTCTTGAAATCGCGGTGGACCACGCCGGCCTGGTGGGCGGCCGCCAGCGCGGCCACCATTTGGCGCAACAGCGGGAGGGCTTGGCGCTCGCTCATGGCGCCCTCGCGGCGCAGCTTCTCGGCGAGCGTTTCACCCGCCAGCAGCTCCATGGTGAGGAAGACTATGGGGGCCGACAGGCCGGGAGGCCTGTCCCACGAGCTTTGGGTTTCGACGAGGTCGAAGACGCGGCACACGTTGGGGTGCTGGATGCGGCGCGCGGTCTCGACTTCGCGCTTCAGCCAGAAGACATGATCCTGGGTGGCCAATTCGCCACGGACGGTTTTGATGGCCACGGGGTGTCCCTGCTCCAGGTCCTCGGCCTCGTAGACTTCGCCCATGCCGCCCTGCGCGATGAAGCGGCGGATCTCGTAGCGGCGCGCCAGCACTTCACCCGCATAGAAGGCGTGCTGATCGGCGGCCGATTGCAGCATGCCGGCCTGAGGATTCACTTCGGCCAGCCGCTCTTCGGCGCCATCCGACAGGCGCAACAGGCGCAGCACTTCGCGCTCGATTTCGCCATCGCCGGCGGCCTGGCGGACGAATGCGTCGCGTTCCGCTTCGGGCCTCTCGGAGGCTTCGGCAAAAATCTCTTTGACGCGCTGCCAGGTTTCGGGGCTCACGATGGCGCCGCACCCGGCGCGGGCGAGCGATCCAGCTCTCCACGCAGCCAGGCGCGCGCGACAGACCAATCGCGCTTGACGGTCTTCTCGGAGATCTCGAGGGCCTCCGCGGTTTCGGTGACGGAGAGGCCGCCGAAAAAGCGGAGCTCGACGATCTGGGCCTGGCGGGGATCGATTGCCGAGAGCTTGTCGAGCGCGGTATCGACGATCAGGAGCTCTTCCAGGTTGCTGCTGAGGACGGGGGCAGCCTGGTCGAGATCGATGCGCTCACCGGCTTCGCGTTTGAGGGCGCCGCGGCGGCGGGCATGATCCACCAGCACGCGCCGCATGGCCTGCGAGGCGACGCGCAGGTAGTGCTGCCGGTCCTGGAAGGGCGTCTTGCGGTCGACCGACAGGCGCAGGTAGGCCTCATTCACGAGGGCTGAGGTTTGCAGGGTATGCTCCGAGCGTTCCTTATGCAGATAGGCGGAAGCCAGCCGCCTGAGTTCGTTGTACGCGAGTTCGAAGAGGGCAGTCTCGGAACGCGTCCCGGGGTCCTCAGACATTGGTATCCATTATCGTACAGTTTGAGGTGCCCGGGCAATCGCTCGAAAGAGTTACGAGGGGGGACGGGAGGCGCGTACAGCGCCGGGGTGACAGGCGACAAAAAACGATCGCCTGTCCCACCTCAGAGTCGACCAACTCCAGGGGACCCATGAAAGCGGGTCCGCAGGCTGAAAGGTGGTCCACAAAATGGCCTCGCTCCGTGCAACGGAGTGTCCCACTAATCTACATAGACGACGGCGGCGGTGGGGCCGGTGGTGACGCTGCTGACGCCTCCGATTTTAAGAGTGACCGGTAGGGCGTCACCTCTATAGTGAGTGCCGGGGATGCGGCAGTTGATCTGGTAGACGCCGATCAAGCCGGGGGCGAGGCCGCTCCAATCCACGATGACCCCGGTATCGCTGCGGGTGGGAGGGCCGAACCAGATCTGCAAGGTGCCGGTGACGGCCAGCGGGCTGGAGGGAGACGGCACGCCGGCAGTGACTCTGCCGCCGTTAGTGACGCCCAACCCGGTGGCGTAGATAGTGAGTTCCTCGTCGCGGGTGGCGGGATGTTGCTTGTCGACTCGGGTGCCGTCTTTGTGGAAGATCATCGGCCCCTGGGCATCGAAGAAGACGGCCGGGGCGAATTTGGAGACGGTGATGGTGGCGCTGCCGGAGGCTGCCTGGTTGGCGATGGAACGGATGACGAGAGGGTAGCGCCCGGCGGCCAGGGTGGGGGGCACTTGCGCGTTGATCTGGCCGGGGGTGGCGGCGAGCAGGGGAATCGGCGCGTTGTTCAGGGTGACGCAGGTGCCTCCCAGGATGGTGGGCAGGGGCGTGGCGGACGCGGTCGCGGTGGCGGCGAGGTTCTTGCCGAAGATCGAAATCAGGCCGACGGGCGCTACGGCCGCGGTGAAGTTCGCGGCGTTGACCACGGGAGAGCCGGGCAATTGGGGAGTGGTCTGCGCGGTGGCGGTGGCGATGGGAATGATGCTGAGTCCCGACGCGGTCAACACGTACGCGGTGGTGGCGGAGGAATCGAGCGCCATGGTCCGCCCGCTGGAAGTGACTCGCGCGGTACCAGTGACTTCGGTGAGCGGACCCTCGAGCGCGTTGGCCGACGCGGTGGTGCGCTGGGTAGTGACATCCACGATCTCGATCAGCCCTGCGTCGGTGGGGGTGACACTGGCGCTGGCGCGCACCGGCGTGGAGAAACGCGCGAAACTCTGCGCGCCCACGGCGGCGACCGCCGAAACCGGGCGGCCGGTGACGGATGGACCGGAAGGCGAGGGCAATCCGCCTCCACTGACCGGACCGGTCGATCCGGCCGAGGTGCCGATGGGGGTGAGCGCCTGGTTCAGGACCTGGTCGTCGGTGAGGAAGTATTGCCCATTGGGTCCGGCGGCAATGGGGCCGTAATAGCCCTGAATGGGAGTGGGGATGACCGACCGCACGCTGACGAAATCGTCGATGCTGGAATCGTACAGGTAGGCCGAGCCGTTCCCGGCCAGGAGCAGGACGAAGGCGCCCTCGGGAGATCCCGCCAAGGTTTGCGGCGCCGGGACCGAGCGGATATTTCCGACGATGTTGGTGTTGAGCGT
>OMOG01000120.1 GCA_900290305.1 Candidatus Sulfopaludibacter sp. SbA4 | reverse complement strand
CGGCTCCCGCCTGTGCCGCGCTGGTGCTCGCGTGCAGCCCGCTGTTTTGGAAATGGTCGCTGGTGGCGGAGGTGTTCCCGCTCAACAACCTGCTGGCCGCCGCCACGATCTACGCGCTGGTGGTCTGGTACGAACGGCCCGAGCGGATGGGCTTCCTGGCGGCAGGGGCGTTTTTCAGCGGGCTAGCTCTGGCGAATCAACAGACCATCGTGCTTCTAGGGCCGGCGGTGGTCTTCGTGCTTTGGCGGCGGCGGGACGCGCTACGAATAGGGGGTTGGCAGACGAAAGCGTCTGCCCCACTAAGAGGGGGTTGGCGGATGAAAGCGGCTGCCCCACTGGCATTTCTACTCGGCCTTCTGCCCTACGCGTACCTGCCATGGGCCGCGGCGCGGCGTCCGCTTTGGAATTGGGGCGACGCCTCCTCGGCGGCGAATTTGATCGCGGTCATGACCCGGCAACATTTCGGCTCCGGCCAACTCATCAACTCACCCAAATACCAGGGAGGGTCGCCGGCCGACCGGATTGTGGCGTTGGGTGCTTCGTTCGGTTTGCTGGCGGGACTCCTGGTAGTAGCCGGCGCGATTCAGGCGTGGCGCCGCGCGCGCTGGTATTTCTGGTTCAGCGCGCTGGCCTTCGCGTTTGCGGGCCCGATCTTCGCGGCTTACGCCAACATGGATCTCGCGGTGCCGCTCTCGAGGTATGTGCTGGAGCGATTCTATCTGCTGCCGCAGGTGGTGCTCGCGCCCCTGATGGCTTTCGGTGTGATGCTCGCCGCGGAGCTTGTGCCACGGGCAAAATGGCTGGCGCCGGCCGCGGTGCTGCTGGCGGTCGCGGGGGGAGTCGCCGCCAACTACCGGGAGATCGATCAGAGCCGGAATCACGTAGCGCGCCGGTTTGCCGAGGACATTTTTGCCACGCTGGCACCCGGCTCCATCCTGGCGGTGGACGGCGACGAAGTCATCATGCCGTTGGCCTATCTGCAGGATGTCGAGGGCTACCGAAGGGATGTCGCACTGGTGATCATGCCGCTGCTGCACACCGACTGGTACGTGGAGCAAGTACGGCGGCAGTTCCCGAACCTGGTGGTGCCGTTCGCGCGCTATGACGGGCGCATCGGCACGGCGAGGATGCTCATCGAAGCCAATCGCGGGCGACCGTTCGCCGTGGATGGATTCAACGGCGACGACAGTCTCAAGCAGGACTATTGGTTTTACCGGCGCGGACTGGTGGACGAGATCGAGCCGATGAGCCGGGACGTGAAGCTCGACGAAATGATCGCCGACAACCAACGCCTGTTCGACCGGTACCGGCTGCCGTCGCCGAACGACATCAAGCGGAGCAGCCTGGAGCCGACGATTCTTACTCACTATGCGACTCCGGCCGCGGTGGCGGGCCAGCAGTGCCAGCAGTTCCACTACGATGCGCAGGCGCGGGAGTGGTATCAGCGTGCGCTGGCCCTGGATCCGTCGCTGTCACAAGTGCGCCAGTGGCTGGCCAGTCTTCCGCAATAACGCCTGGCGTCAATGCTGTTCAGTTCAGACTTTTGCCACCGCCCGGAACCCGAAGACGACAGCAGGCACGAAGGGACGATCCCTGGCGGGAAGGTCCCTTGCGGCAGAAACTTCGCGGGTCGAGGAGCGCCGCCTGAAAGGCGGCGGCCGCCAGGATTGGCTGCCCCACAAGCAGCGAAGCCGCAACAAAAGGCCGACCAGGCAGGCTGCGAAGACTCGAGAACTTCGACTGGATGGGGCGCTGGCGCGATCGGGAAAAGAATGGCACACCCATCGACGCCACGGGCGAGCTGCCATCGGGCGCGAAGTATAATGGCCCGGTCGAGCTGCGCGAGGCGCTGCTCCAACAGAAGGACGAATTCGTTCGTCAATTGACCGGCAAGGTGCTGGCTACGCGTTGGGGCGCAGCTTGCAGGACGGGGATAGCTGTACGATCCAGCCCATCGTGGATGCGTTCGCGAAGGATGGCTATCGGGCGCGCACCCTGATTCGGGAAGTCGCGCTGAGCCTGCCGTTTCGCAATACGCCAGGATGCCAAGTCCCATAACCACGGTGAGACCGCAGGTCCTCCCAAGACGGTGAAAAAGTAAGCCTACTCGTACCGCAAAGTCTCTACCGGGTCCAGCCGGCTGGCCCGCCAGGCCGGCACCAGGCTCGCCGCCGCGCCGATGATCGCGGTCAGCAGAAGGGCTGCCGCGAAGCTGAGCGGGTCCGAGGGCGAGATGCCCGAGGCGAGAAAGGCCGCCAGCGGGCGCGGGGCTATCACCGCCAGCGGCAGTCCGACGGCCGCGCCTGCGCCGACCAGCCGCAGGCCGCTGCGCAGCACCATGCGCAGCACGTCGCCCCGCGAGGCGCCCAAGGCCATGCGAAGACCGATATCGCGGCGACGCCGGCTGACGGAATAGGAAACCACGCCGTAGAGTCCCACGGTCGCCAGTAAGACACCGAGCAGGCCGAGTCCGCCCAACACGCCGGCGCCCACGCGCGCGGGCCAAAAAGCCCACGACACCTGCGCGCGCATGGAGACCACGGTCACGTCGGCCAGGCTGTCCAACTGCAGGAGTGCCTGCCGGACCGTGGCCAACGCCGCGGTGGGCGCGCCGGTAGCGCGCGCCACGATGGTACGCACGCGGCGGATGCGGTTCGGCTGGGACGCCGACAGGTAGACCTGCGGCCGCGCCGCTTCGCCAGGGTACAGGTACTTGGTGTCGCTCGCGACCCCGACAATCTCCAGAACCCGCCGTTCGGCGCCCTCGCCGGTCGCGATGCGGGCCCCCAGCGTGGCGCCGCCCAGGTAGCGGCGCGCGAAGGCCTGGTTCACGATGGCCACCGGCGGCGAGTTCGCGCGATCTCCGCTGCCGTATTCGCGCCCGCGCACGAGCGCGATCCCCATCGTACGGAAGTAGCCTGCGCCCACGATGTTGAAGCAGGCCGCCGCGGGAAAGTCGGAGTCCGCCACGTGAACCGCCTGGCAGGCAGTATTGAAACTCAGCGGCACCATCGCCACGCTGGCGGCCGATTCGACTCCCGGCAGGCTGCCGATGCGCGCCACCGCCTGCTCGAAGAATTGTTGCTCGCGTTCGCCGGCGTACCGGCCGGCGGGCAGGTTCACCGTGGCCACCAGCGTCCGGTCCACGTCGAACCCGAGGCTGGTCTGCCCGATGCGCAGCAGGCTTCGCGTGAAGAGCGCGGCGATCACCAGCAGCACCACCGATATGGTGACCTGGCCGGCCACCAGGGCGCCGCGCAGTCTGAGGCGCACCGGACCTTCGTCTTTGATCGCGCCTGCGAGACCCGCCCGCGTGCTTGCCAGGGCGGGCAGCATGCCGGTGAGGAAAGTGGCGATCAGGCCCGCGGCCAGAATGTACGCCGCCAGGTGCGCACCGGGCAGAATCCGAAACGGCACGACCTCCAGCGAAGACGCTCCCACACGATTCCAGGCTGAAGTGACCCAGACGTTCAGAAGCGCCGCGGCGAACGAGGCGGCCAGCGCGATCAGCAGGGTTTCGGTAAGCAGTTGCCGCACCAGCCTGGCGCGCCCCGCGCCCAGTGCAAACCGCATCGCGATCTCACGCCGGCGGGCCGCGCCGCGCGCCAGCAGCAGGCTCGACACGTTGGCGCAGGCGGTCAGGAAGACCAGGCCGCACAGCACCAGGGCCGCGGCGGCGAGCATCCCGGTCTCGGGGTCGTAATGCTTCAGACGATCGAAGCCGCCGATACCGAACATCGCCCATGACGAGGCGAGGCCCTGGTTCTCGCGCGGATAGTCGTGCTCCAGCCGGGCCGCGGCGGCGCGCAGGGCCTCGCCTGCCCCAGTGCCCCGCGGAAACCGCGCAATCGGGAAGAGCAGGTTTTGGGTGCGATCCTCCAGGCTGCCCAGCGACAGGCTGCCCACCGGCACCCAGAGTTGGGGCGCCTCCATGGGTCCGGTAAGCGGCCGGAAATCGCGCGGCAAGACGCCGATTACGCTGAAGGGCTGGCCATCCAGGACGAACTGGCGCCCGATCACGGAGGGGTCGCTGGCCAGTCGCAATTCCCAGAAGCGGTGACTCAGTAAAGCGATCCGCGGGTTCAGCTCGGCGCGTGCCTCGGCCGCGGTAAAGGTGCGGCCGATCGTGGCCGGCGTGCCGAGCACGTCGAAGTAGTTCGCAGTGACTACGTGTGCGCGGAGCGTTTCGGTCACGCCGTTCACACTCCAGCCGGCTTGCGTCATGGTGTAGGCGGCCAACTCACCGGCCCCGCTGCGCGCCAAGTCCACGTAATTCGGGTAAGAGATCTGTCGGCCGCGCCCCAGCTCGATGGCGGCCAGATGCTGGGGCTCGCGGGCGGTGGGAGGCTGCAACAGGAATTGATCGAGGATGCCGAAGACGGCCGCGTTGAGCCCGATTCCGGCGGCCAGGGAAAGTACCGCCGCCGCGGTGAAGCTCGGGGTACGGCCAATCTGGCGGAGGGCGTAGCGGACGTCCTGAGCGAAGCCGTCCAGCATGCCGAGGACGTGTGCGCGCCGGCAATCTTCCTTGGTTTGCGAGAGGCCGCCGAACTCGATGCGGGCGCGGCGGCGGGCTTCGTCGTGGGCCATTCCGGCCTCCAGGTTGCGGCTGGTTTGCATGTCGACATGAAAGGCCAGCTCCTCAGCGACTTCGCCGTCGGGCCGGCGGGGAGAGATCAGGGAGCGTAGGCGGAGGAAGAGACGCTGGATGTGTCGTTTCATGATGTCGAATGCCTACATCATGTTGGCGCACTTGTTGTAGGATGTCAACACTAATCCGCGGCAGCGTGTCTCCGGCTTGTGGGCTTCGGCCCCTCGTTTTCGGCAATGCCGGACAGAACCACCGGCCCGCCGTCGGGGAACTCGGCCACAAGAGACAGATTCCTCGAGGCGCGAAACACTGTCATGGGTGATTCGCGGCGTGGGACCGAACTCCCCGTTACGATACCAGCGCCTGCGCCACGCGCGAGGCCAACTGGTCGAAGGTGAGAATCTCGTAGAGCGACGGGTCCGACATGATGCGCGATACCAGCGCGCAGTGCATGGCGTGGCCGGCACGCTCGGCGATCACATGCCCCAACAGAGGCCGCCCCAGCAGCGCCAAGTCGCCGATGAGATCCAGGGCCTTGTGGCGGCAGCACTCGTCGGGGGCGCGGAGGCCCTCGGGATTCATCACCCCGTTGCTCGTGAAGCACACGGCGTTCTCCAGCGACGCGCCGCGAATGAGGCCCATGTTGCGCAGCTTGTCGAGGTCGGCTTCCCAACCGAAGGTTCGGGCGAAGGCGATCTCCGAGGCGAAGCGCTCGGGGGTGACCTCCCATTCGAGCGACTGCTGGCCCACCGGGTACGGATAGTCCGTCTCGCAGGTCAGGCGGAAATCGTCCGACGGCAGGATACTGATGCGTTTGCCCTTGTCTTCCACGGAAATCGGGCGGCGGATGCGGAGGTAGCGGCGTTTGCGGCGATATTGCCGAATGCCGGCCTCTTCGATCAGCCGCACAAACGGCAGGCCGCTGCCGTCCAGGATCGGAACCTCCAGGTTGTCGATCTCGATATAGGCGTTGTCGATCCCCATGGAGTAAAACACGCTGAGCAGGTGTTCGGTGGTGGAGATCAGGACGCCCTGCCGCATGAGGCTGGTCGCGTAACTGACGCGCGCCACGTGGCGCCAACTGGCGGGGATCGGAAAGTTTTCGAGATCGCTGCGCAGGAAGACGATTCCCGTGGAGACCGGAGCGGGGAGGATCCTGAGTTGGACCGGAACTCCGTGGTGCAGTCCCACACCCGAGACTTCCACCGGGCGGTGCAGCGTGGTTTCAAATCGCAAGGCGTGGCTCCAGCATTATGCACTATATTAGTGCATCTCGGCCTCCGAAGTCCAAACTTCCTGTTTTCAATAACTTCGATCTCACATGGTGTGGCTGATTTGCGACACTCTGGGGGAGAGCTGTGGCGGAAACGCGCCATAGGACAGGGGTGCCCGACAGCGATGGAGGCGACGGGCGCATGCAGTTCCTCGGCCACCGCCTGCGTGAGCGACGTGCGCGAGTTCTGCCCCACTTCCACTTTGCCCGTGTAGCAGGTAATGTTGCCGTCCTCGCCGATGTGCAGCCACGCGCTCACCTGCTGGGGGAGCGGCTCCCGTGTGCCGCGGCGCGCACCGCCGCCGGCTTCCTGCGCATCCGAATCGTCCACGATCAGGACCACCACCAGCCCGCCGCCCAAAGCCGTAAAGAAATCGCGCCGTGAAATCATGCCCGGCCTCCTTTCTGAGCCGCCGAGCGAATCGCGGCAACCACCCGCGGATACGTGCCGCACCGGCAAATATGGCCGTTCATGCCGGCCACGATCTCGGCCTCGCTGGGGTGAGGAGTGTGCCGCAACAGGCCCACCGCGCCCAGTATCATTCCCGGCGTGCACCAGCCGCACTGCATCGCGTCGGCTTCAAGGAAGGCCTCCTGCACGGGGTGCAGCTTTCCTTCCGGCGCCAGCCCTTCGATGGTGACGATGCGCTTCCCGCCCATCGCCCCAACCTTGGTGAGGCACGACTTGGTGGGCTGCCCATCCACCAGCACAGTGCACGCCGCGCACTGGCCTTCGCCGCAGCCGTACTTGGTTCCGGTGAGATCCAGATCGTCCCGCAGGACGCTCAGAAGGGTGCGGTCGGCATCGGCATCGATCCGCCGCCGCGTGCCATTGACATCGAGTTCCGTGATCCTGGCCATGACGTTATTGTCTCTCAAATAGGACAAGCCGGGGTTACAATGTGGTGCAATGGGGCACACCTACATCCTCTCCCGGCGCCAGGCGCTCTTGGGCGCCGTGGGATCGGCCGCCGGACTGCTCGCCGCAGTGCCATCCCCGATCGACATCGAGACGCACGTCCACCTCTTCGACCCGGCCCGCGTCCCCTATGCGCCCGACGCTCCGTACAAGCCCGCCGCATACACCTTGGAGGAACACCTCAAACTCGTCGAGTCCGCCGGCCTGGCGCACTCCGTCATCGTTCATCCGGAGCCCTATCAGGACGACCACCGCTATCTCGAGTACTGCTTCGAGCACGAGCCGCGGCCCGGCTACTTCAAGGGCACCTGCCTCTTCGATGCGTTCCGTGAGGATACGCCGCGCCGCCTTCGCGCGCTCACCGGGCGCTGGCCCGGGCGCATCGTGGCCATGCGGATCCACGAAATGTCGGCGACGCCCGAAGCCAGCGGCCCCATCCGCAATCGGGACATGAAGGATCCGCGCATGCTGGCGTGCTGGCGGACCCTCGCCGCGATGGGGCTGGCCCATCCAGATGCACTTCATCCCGTCACAAGCCCCCGGCATCTACGCTCTCGCGGCCCAATTCCCCGATACCACCGTGATCCTCGATCACATGGGCCGTCCCGGGCAGGGGACGGAGCAGGAATACCAGGACGTCCTGAAACTCGCGAAGCTGCCGCGCGTGATTCTGAAGTATTCGAACTGGACGGAATACAAGGGCGACCTGGGCCAGCTCACCCGGCGCATCTACGACGCGTTCGGCCCTCGCCGCATGATCTGGGGCATGCTGGGCAACACCGCGGCGGACTACCGCAAGCAGTCGGCGCGGTGCGAGGAATTGCTGGCCTTCGCTTCGGAGGCCGACCGGGCGAAGATCCGCGGCGGCAACGCGCAGCGGCTGTTTTTCGCGTGAGGGCGGGTTATTCGAACCGATGGGTGGCGATACCGCCGTTCTCTTCCCAAGCCGCCAGCACGGAGCCACCCGGCAGCGCGAGGATCGCGGGGAACGCGCCGGAGTCCCGACACGTGCGTGTTCGCGGCGGAGCCGGGCGAAGAAGGTCTGATTCTGGCTCCTGCCGTTTCACAGTTGTCCTCCATCAAAACTCCTGAAGATCACGGAACGGCTTCTCAATTCGCCGTGTCGCCATGCCGGGCGAACCAAAACCCGCAACTACCCGCTGCCCCAGCACCGACCCGTCATCGTAGAGAGCCTGGTCCATGTAGTATTCGACTGGAATGGTTTCAACAGGGTCGCCCGGATACAGGTCCACACCTAACACCTGCCGATCCGCCCGCAAGAACACGTGTGTCGGTGTCTCCTGATATTTGCCAACACCTGAAACTGTCGGATCGCCCAACAAAACAGCTTTCGGAAACTGGAGCTCGACCCAATAGTCTGTCAATCGCTCGGTTCCGGTGTTCGTGACCACCAGTCTAAGCCGATAATGGTGCCGGTCCCCGTTCCCACGACTCACGGTTGTGAACGCAAGTTGCAGGTCCGCGTCCTTCGGGGGAGGCAGTCTAACTGGGCTGAATCGTCCGTCAAGAAGCCTCGCCCTGAAATCAGCCACGACCTCATCCTCGGCGTCGAATTCGACGGGATTCAAATGCAATTGATCCCGCACTCCCTCACGCTTTACACCCCGCTGGGCGTAGACGGCCACCTGGAGGTTCCGGTTATGCGCCTGCTGCAGGAATGCCGCTATCGCAATCTCCTGCTCGACCCACACTGAGCCGCGAGTGTGGTTCCCGCGTAGGGTCTGCACTTCGCCTCGATGGTGCATCACCGCAACGAAGGCAGAAGAGCGGTCCAGCGCTCCAAAAATGTTGCGCGATAACCCTTCCAGGCTGGTTTCGTTCTGCGCAAAGTAGCCTTGAAACTCGGTCAGTTCATTCACGGCCGCGGCCAAATCCTGTCCGAGTTTGATTTCCTCCGGGCGGTATTGACCGCAGCTGATGAACACCTGTCCCTTTTTCTCGCTTGGCATGGTTTGGTGGAAATCATCATCCCATTTCTGTTCCACCAGAACAATATGGGCTTCGTCGCTCCCGGCAGTACGGGGTCACGCGGAGCCCCTCAGCCCCCACGGCTCGCCGGGCGGCGACTGGTTGCGCGAGTTTTGCGCGATAATCAATGCGAGATGCACCTCGTGCCATTCTTGCGCCGGTTTCCCATCTGCTGGATACCTTACGGTGATAGGTCAGCCGGCATCGTTTTTCGCGTTTACCATGGGTCCTGTGGCGGCCGTGTCCTTGTTCGCCCCGGTTTTGGGCCGGTCTTGCTGTAATTGCCTTAGTCCTCCGCTTTGGTTTCTACAGCGAGGCCCGGCTAAGCCGAAGGTGGGAGAGCGCGATCAGGCACATCACTAAACGGATGAAACGTGACATCTCGGGGGTAGGTTACGTATGAGTATCGCGTTCGAATGGAAAAAGAGACCTGATGAATTAGGCGGCGGCGAACTTGAAAATCGCCAACGCATCGAGAGCGTGTTTGCACAGGTGTTTGCCCAAAGGGGACACTGGACAGCGAAGGTCCTCAAGGAGAGTCTTTTGGAATTCCGAGTGCGTTTCCTCGATTCCGGCGGCAACCCGCAAGGACCGGCGATTACGTTTTCCGCAATGGATGGACACGAGGATGTGGAGAGGGTGATTCCTCACCTTCGACAACGCAGCGGAGGTCGATAAGGAGTGAACCGGCTGGCGGCGGTAGTCCTCTGGGTTACTGCGTCGCTCGTTCTGCTCGAGGCGACGTATCCGTCCACAACACTTCTTGTCTGGAACCGAGCCGGCTACTGGAAAAAGATACCGGTGCGAACGCTGGGCCAGATGGCGAAGGTTGAAGAATACAGATGGGCTGGCAACATCGGAAATCGAAAACTGATTGTCGGGCTCGAACAGTGGGAGCAGGAGAATATGCAGTTCAAGGAATGGCCCGACTTCACGCGGATGCTTGCCGAGGCGTCAATTACCGCGTTGATCGGTGGTGGGCTCGTGTACGCCATCAGGAGGACGACCCGCGCTGAAGTAAGCCGCGATAATAGATCCCGGGACGTCGTCTAGCGCGGGGGCGATACCTGCTGATCTTCAGTTCCGAGTCGTCACGGCGATGCCCATCATCGAAGCGGCTTCACTTTAAAATAGGTGATCGAGCTAGCTTAGCTAGTGTCCTGGGTCAGAAGTTCTGCACCATGAATTGCGGTTCTTTGCGTATCGTACAGT
>OMOG01000033.1 GCA_900290305.1 Candidatus Sulfopaludibacter sp. SbA4 | reverse complement strand
GATCATCCCGACCACGATCCCGAGCACCAGCCCGATGATCCCGATGGCCACGGCTTCCATCCACACGGTGCCGCGGATCTGGGCGCGCAATCCGCCGACGGCGCGCAGGACGCCCAGCTCGCGGCGGCGGTCGGAGATGGAAACCGTGAGCGTATTGACGATGCCGAGCAGCGCCACAAACATGGCCACGACCACCTGAATGTAGCTCATGCCGAGCCAGGCGTCGACAGCCTTCATGACGTAATCCTTAACCTCGCGGTTGAGCATGATGAACATGCGGCGGCGGTCTCCCAGGCTGGCGTTGATGAGGCGCCGCGTTTCCTCGGGCGAAACACCGGGCTTGAGGTAGACGCGGAAAACATCGATGGTGTCGTCCTGAAAATAGCGCGCGTAGGTCTTGCGTTCGATGAAGATGGTGCCGAGCTGGTTGGAAAGATCCTGGATGATCCCGACTACCGGCAGGCGCAGAGGTCCGGTGGGAGTGGGGATTTCGAGAAGATCGCCGAGCGAAATCTTTTGCAGGTTGGCGAGGTTATCGGCGACAATGAGGCCCTTCTCTTCAGCGGCCAGCCGCCACATGGCGACGGGATCGCCCGCGATGACGCGGTGGTGGACGCGGCCGGCGTCGCGGAGGAGGTCAATCCCCACGAGCATGACCGGTTGGCCGCGGAACTGGATGCGCGGCGTGCGCGCGGGCACGACTTCGTCCACTCCGGGGACCTTCCGGAGTTCCTCGTCCACGCCGGGCGGGAAGCGAAAGTCGCGGGAGGCGAGGGTGGCGGACTGGGTAATGATGAGGTCGGGATTCATGGCGGCGTTCATCCACTGGGTGATGGAGTCGATGCTGGCACGCGCGACCCCTCCCTGGGCGACCACCAGGGCCAGCGAGAGCATGAGGGCGGCGGCGGTGGCCGAGGTGCGGCGCGGCGCCTGGATGAGGCTGTCGGCGGCCAGCGCGCCTTCAATGGGCCGGATCCATTTGAGCGGGCGGCGCAGGAGTCTGGCGAGCGCGAGCGAAAGGGTGGGCGCGAGCAACAGGCCGGCCAGCAGGGTGAGCAAGTTGCCGAGATAGAAGATGGTGCGGTTGCCGCCCAGCGGGAGGCATACCAGCGCAGCGATTGTGGCGGCCAGCGCGGCAATGCGGCGGATGCGATTCTCACCCACGCCCAGCACCTGGTAGCGGCCTTTCTGGAGGGCTTGAATGGGCTCGACTCGCGCGGCATTGCGGGCCGGTATGAAGGCGGCGATCATGCTCATGGCCACGCCCACGGCGATCGCCATCAGGAGGAATTGCGGGTCGACCAAGACCTTGCTGGCGTTGTTGGGGACGCCGAACAACTGGTCCATCAGGTTGCTGGTGACCTGGGTGAGGCTGCGCGCGAAGGCCAGGCCCGCGACCGCGCCGACGGACGACCCGATGAGGCCGGCGACGGCGCTCTCGGCGAGGAACAGGGTGCGGATCTGGGACCGGGTCGCTCCGAGGGCGCGCAGAATTCCGATCTCCGAGCGGCGCTGCGTCACCGCGATGGAGAAGGAATTATAGATGATGAACATCCCGATGAACAGGGCGAAGAAGCTGGAGACGCCGGTAACCAGGGTATAGATGGCCAGCAGGGATTCGAACTGGCGGCCGCGGCCGGAAGGGGGCTCGACGGTGAAGCCGGGACCGAGAGCCTTCTGGAGGGCCGCCGTTCCTTCGGGGAGTGAGACGCCTTCGCGGAGGCCGATATCGATGCGGTCGAAGTGGCGGCCGCGGCCGAACACGGCCTCCGCGGCGTAGATATCCATGATGGCGAGATTGCCGCCGAATGCCGAGGCCATCCCGCCGGCTTTGAGGATGCCGCGGATGGTGAACTGGCGGGGCCCTTCCATGGTCGAGAAGGCGATCTTGCCTCCGGTGTGGAGGCCGTTGCGGTCGGCGAATTCGCGGGTGACGATCAGGGAATCGGGCTGGGCGAGAAAGATAAGCGGGTCATCGATGACGTCGTCGTCCCCATTGTCGAAGTCGTAATCGCGCAAGCTGCGGTCGCCGGTCATATCGACGGCGAGGATGAGGAGCTTGCCCTGGTCCTTGAGATTGGTGTCGACGGAAGCCTCGATATCGGGGGCCGCGGCGCGCACCTGGGGAAGGGCCTCGACGCGCTCGAGCACCTCTTCGGCGACGCCCGTATCGCCGGCGGAGACCTGGAGCTGCGTCTTGCCGGCGATGCGGTCGACGGTCTGGTTGAAGCCTCCGAGCACGGATTGATTGGCGCTGTGCATGCCGACGAGCAGGGCCACTCCGAGCACGATGCCGGCGGTGGTGAGGACGCTGCGCAGGAGGTGCTTGCGGACGTACGGCCAGGTGATGAGGCGGAAGAGGATCATTTCCTGGCTCCGTCGGCGCGGCGCACATCTCCGGCAATGCGGGCGTCGCAGAGGGTGACGGTGCGCGGGCAGCTTTGGGCGACTCCGGCGTCATGGGTCACGATGAGAATGGTGGCGTTGAGGCGGTCGTGCAGATCGTGGATGAGGCTGAGGATTTCGGCGCCGGTGTGGGTGTCGAGGTTGCCGGTGGGCTCGTCGGCGAGGAGGACGGGAGGTTGGAAAGCGAGGGCTCGGGCGATGGCGACGCGCTGGCGTTCGCCTCCGGAAAGCTCGTCGGGCAGGTGGTCGAAGCGCTGGCCGAGGCCCACAAGGTCTAGTAGCTCGCGGGCGCGCTGATCGATTTCCTTGCGCGGGAGGCCTTTGAGGTGGAGCGGCAGGGCCACGTTTTCGACGCAGGTGAGCGAGGGGAGGAGGTTGAAAAACTGGAAGATGAAGCCGATTTTGTCGCGGCGGAGGCGGGTGAGGTTGTCATCGGAGAGGGCGGCGACGGACTGGCCGTCGATGCGGATTTCGCCGGAAGTGGGGCGGTCGAGGCCGCCGATGAGGTTGAGGAGGGTCGACTTTCCGGAGCCGGAAGGGCCGACAATGGAGACCATCTCGCCGCGCGCGATGTGCAGATCGACGGAATCGAGGGCGACGACCTTTCGTTTCCCATTGAAGTGTTTGGAGACGCCGGAGAGGGCAATCATCAGGTGTTTGGATGATAGCGCACGGATGGCGGCTTCAGGGGCGGTACTGGCTTTTTGATCATTCGAAGCCAATTGACAAATGTATTTGTCGTTTTCGGAGGGCGGCTCATGAGGAATCAATGGGTTACGAGGGGGCGACGACAAATGTATTTGTCGTTTGGCTTCGTTCCGGGGGTGGGCGGATAGCGGCTTCGGTTGGGTTCGGACCACGTTGTGATAGCGACTTAGTTTTCTCATGACGACACACTCCGGACCTCAACCGTCCGACTCCAAGCTGCCGGATGCAACTGGATCGCAAAGGGGCGAAATCCTCGGTGGACTCAAGCCCACGCAACTTGGCGCGCCAGGACGAGGCGGCCCAAAACGGTTCAACTTGAACGGTTTTCAAAATGCTCTTCGACCGGAATCAATGACTTACGGATTTCAGACCGTTCAACTTGAACGGTTTGAGGCATTCTGGCAACGATGGCCGGTCCCGAATTTGTCCTCAAGAAAGCTCACTCTCGAATGATTCCGTGAGAGCGCACTTCCCTTCCTGATTTCAATCTAGCAGACAGATGTGTGGCAGCAAGGGTGCGCGGCGCAGGTGGTTGGGAGTAAGTGGTTTTAGAATGAGTGAAAGTGTGGTGAAAAATAAATGTCGTTCCTTGGTGACCGAGTTAATCGGCCAATGCGAAAAGGGGGGATTTCCCTGCGCTGCGAAAAATCTCATCTCTGTTCTTTGGACGCGGGCGGCGTGTGATACTGGCTGTCATAGGCACGGACGGCCTCCGCGGTGATGTCCACGGCGCTGGCCCACCAATAGGCGGGAGTCTGCGGATTGCCGATGTCCAGGACCACGGACAGTCCCGCGTCCTTGGCCCACTTATCCAATACCAGGCGGAACTTGCGGTCGAGAGTTTACGTCATGCATGAGAATTCGTCTCACCCGGAAATCATCGTCATTCTCGTCACCCCGGCCCCTGGCCCCCGGCCCCTGGCCCCTCTTGGTTCTCCCCATTTCCGCCGATAAGAGTTCTGAGGCGCAGAGAGTGCGCCCGATGAGTTTCGATATGCCGATGGCCGATTTTCGCTCGATTGCCGCGGCGCTGGTTTGCGCCTGTTCCGCCTTCGCCGCGTCCGCCGATGGACCGCCGCAAAAGCCCAGCGACGAGACCGTCCTGTTTGGGGATCTGCCGGCCGTCGAGGCGGCCTCTCTGCACGCGCAAACCCTGGCCGAGGCGCCCGCCAATATCACCGTGATCACGGCCGATGAAATCCGCCGCTACGGTTACCGCACCCTGGCCGAAGCGCTTTCCTCCGTGCGCGGCTTCTACGTCACCAACGACCATACCTATCATTACGTCGGGGTGCGCGGCATCTCGCTTCCGGGCGATTTCAATACGCGCTTCCTGGTCATGCTCAACGGCCACCCCCTGACCGACAATATCTACAACTCCAACGGCTTCTTCGGCCAGGATTTCGGGCTCGATATGGACCTGGTGGAGCGCATCGAGATCATCCGCGGTCCTACCTCGGCGCTTTACGGGTCCAACAGCATGCTGGCCAACATCAACGTGGTGACCCGGTCGCCGGTGGATGCCACGCCCCTGCGCCTGTCCACCGAGGCCGATTCCTTCGGTGAGCGTAAGGCCACGCTGTCGATGTCCAAATACCTGGGAGGCGGAGCCAATCTCCTGGTTTCCGGGTCGGTCTTCAACGACACCGGCATCTCGTTCCCCACCGATGGGCTGGCGGTTCCTCCGGGTGTGGGGAGTTCCTTCTCCAACGCCGATGGCGAGCGTGGCTATCACACGTTCGCCAACCTCATCTGGCGCGACTGGAGTTTCACCGCGTATTTCAATGCCCGCGACAAACAGCCGCCGGTCGGCCTGGGAACCAGCCTGTCGGGCGATCCCGCGCAGTATGCCGTGGACAGCCGCAGCCTGGTCAGCGCCGCTTACAAACACCAGGTGGGCCCCGGCGAGCTCCGCTGGCAGATTTCTTACGACCAGTACCGCTATCACGACCGCTACGACTACCCGGTGGAGGGCGCAGTGGAGCCGGTTTGCGACTACAACCGCGGCGACTGGATCGATTCACAGCTCACCTACGAATTGCCGGTGGCGATTGGCCCCCTGACCGTGGGGCTCGAGGGCACGTGGAATCTGCGCAGCCTGCAGTACAACGTGGTGAACGGGGTGGAACAAGACATCGCCGGCCGTCCGGACCGGTCCGTGGCGGTTTTCGCGCAGCAGCAGTGGAACCTCTCCCCGCGGTGGAAGCTGTACGGCGGCGCGCGCCTGGACTATTCCCGCAACTATCGCTCCTTCGTCTCGCCGCGCGTAGCCTTGATCTATCAACCGTCCGCCCGCACGGTATACAAGCTGGTGTACGGCCGGCCCTTCCGCAACCCCAGCGCGTTCGAGCAGTTCTACAACGATGGCGGCCTGTCCTATGCGGCCGCGCCCCAGTTGCACCCCGAGGTGGCCAGTACTTTCGAGGCATCGCTCGAGCGCCAGGTGACGCGGAGCATGGCCCTGGTGGTGAACGGGTTCCACTATCGCATCGGCCAGGTCATCGAGGCCGTGACGCTGGATGACGGCGTGCTGCAATACCGCAATGCGGGCCGGCTGGTTTCCACGGGATTGGAGCTCGAATTGAAGGGAAAGCTGGCCGGCCGCATCGAGGCATCGGCCAGCACGACTTTCGAAAACGCCACCGGCGGGCAGCCCGCCCCCGGTCAAACGGAAAACGCCCGATTGCCGAACTCGCCCCAACTGCTGCCCAAAGCCCGGCTGGGCGTCCCGTTCTTCCGCGAACGCCTGTTTCTGTCGGGCGCCCTGCAATACCTGTCGAATCGCTATACGGCAAGCGGCGACCTTTTGGGAGGCTTCTTGCTTGCCGATTTTACGGCTACCGCGCGCCTGCATCCGCGCTTCGATCTCGAAGCCGGGGTGCGCAATGCTTTCGATCGCCGGTATGAGGATCCGGTCAATCTCTCGGTGGACAGCCTGCGCGGCGACGGACGGTCCGTCTTTATCAAGCTGGTGTGGCGGGTATGGGAATGACCTGGGTTCTGGCGCCGGTGCTGTTGGCCCTCACCTCGATGCCGCCGGGCAATGCGGCGATCGTGGTGGCCTATGAATCCGGCGTGGATGCCTATGCGGAAGCGCTGGAAGGCATGGGATCCGCCCTGGGTTCGAGTAATATTCGGGTGGTGGACCTGCAGACCGCGGGCGCCGATCTGACCCGCGCGGTGAGCGCCCGGGATGTGCAACTGGTCATTGCGGTCGGAAGCCGCGCACTCGGGGAGGTGCAGTCTCGCAAGCTGGCCGTGCCCACCATCGCCACCATGGTGTTGCACGGCGGCGAAAACGACGCTTTGGCTCAGGTCGACCTGGATATTCCGCTCTCCGCCCAGCTCCAGGCCATACGCTCGCTGTGGCCGAATCATTTGCGCGCCGGCATCATACGCAACCCGGCGCGGTCGCGGTACTCGGCGGAAGCGCTCGAAGCCCGCGCGCGCAAGGAAGGATTCACGGTGGTGGTGGTGGATTGTGACGGGCCGGCGCGGTTGCTCAAGGCGGTCGCCTCCCTGAAGGGCAAGGTCGACTTCCTGTTGTGCTTTCCCGATCCGGACCTGTACAATCCCGTGACCATCAAGCCGCTGGTGATGGCCTCGATCGAGGGACGATTGCCCATCGTCGGATTCTCCCCGGCATTCGTTCGCGCGGGGGCCGCGGCCGGCATCTATCCCGACTACCGCGAGACCGGCCGCCAGACGGCCGAGATGGCACAGCGGATGCTCCGCGGCGAGGATCGCGGAGCCGAGGAAGGGCCCAGGAAGATCCGCCTGGCTTTGAACCAGCGGGTAGCGCGTCTGCTCGGCGTGGAGTTCCACCCGGGCGGATTG
This sequence comes from Candidatus Sulfopaludibacter sp. SbA4, assembly GCA_900290305.1. Taxonomy (GTDB): domain Bacteria; phylum Acidobacteriota; class Terriglobia; order Bryobacterales; family Bryobacteraceae; genus OMOG01. The sequence goes on along the minus strand of OMOG01000033.1, from coordinate 55,583 downwards.
CCGGTGGAGGTGTTCCGGTGATCCGCGCGCTCCACCACAGCCTGCTGGCGCGCGTGTTGGCCTCCGCCCTGACGCTTGCCGCGGTCACGGTCTTCGGACTGACGTCCTTGTTTCTCTGGACCTACAGCCGCGATCTGGAGCGCCAGCTCTCCAGCCGCGCCGACGCCCTGGCCGACTTCCTGGCGGGCCAGAGCCAGTTCGCCATGCTGGTGGGCGACCGCACCGATCTGGAGCGCATCGCGCGCAACGCCGTATCGAGCGACCAGGTGATCTTGGTCGAGCTGACCGACGCCCAGGGCGGGGTCCCGGTGCACTTCCGCCGCGCGGGCGGCGGATCCGGACTCTCGCAACGCAACTTCATCGAGATCCGGCGCGAGGTCGTGCGCCCGTCCCAGGTGGGGGGCGGATGGGAGGCGGACACCGCCGGACACCCCTCGGGCCCGGTTCTCCTGGGCACCGTGCGGCTGCAATTCTCCACCGAAAAGGAGCATGCGGCACTCATCCGCATCGTCTGGGCAGCCGTGGCCATCGCCATGGCCTTCCTGCTGGCTGCCGCCGGCGTGCAGATTCACCAGATGCGCACGTTGTTGCGGCCCTTGCAGGCCCTCACCGAATTCACGCGCCGGGTGGCCGCCGGAGACCTGAACGGCCGGGCCGAAGTGGTGCGCCCGGACGAAGTCGGCCGCCTGACCATGGCGTTCAATACCATGGTCGAGCGTTTGGGCGCCACCTTGGTCAGCAAGGAGAGAGCCGAGGCCGCGGACGCCGCCAAGAGTCGTTTTCTGGCCACCATGAGCCACGAGCTGCGGACTCCGCTGAACGCCGTGATTGGCTACAGCCAGTTGATCCAGGAGGTCTGCGCGGACCGGGGCATCGAGGGGCTGCACGACGACCTCTCCCGGATCGAGCGCGCCGGCGGGTTGCTGCTCAATCTCGTGAACCAGGTGCTGGACTACTCCAAGGCCGAGGCCGGCAAGATCGAGCTGCATCCCGAAACCTTCCATGTGCGCCCGGTCATTCAGGATGTCATCGCCACCGTCCAGCCCCTGGCCGCCAAAAACCGCAACCGCTTATCGGTGGCGGAAAACGCCGGCTCGATCGAGATGCACGGGGATCTGCTGCGCTTCCAGCAAAGCCTGCTGAACCTGGTTTCCAACGCCTGCAAGTTCACCGAGGACGGAGACGTAACCGTGGAACTGTCGCGCGAGCGGGAGGAGCAGTCCGATTGGATCCTGGTCAACGTCCGCGACACCGGTATTGGGATCTCTCCCGAACAGCAGGGCAAACTGTTCCAGGCGTTCAGGCAGGCCGACGCTTCCACCACCCGCAAGTACGGGGGCACCGGTCTCGGACTGGCCATCAGCCAGAGGATGTGCCGGCTGATGGGAGGCGATATTTCGGTCGAAAGCGAGCTGGGTAAGGGTTCGAATTTCAGGATGCGGATTCCGGCGGGCGTCCAACCGCCGGCCTCGGAAGGGGAGAGCTATGCCGATTCCGGCGCGCCTGCTGCTGGTAGATGACGACGAATCGAATCGCGATCTTCTCCACCGCAGACTGTTGCGCAGCGGTTACCTCGCGGACACGGCGGAGGACGGGGAGCAGGCGCTGCGCATGGTCGAAAGCCATCCATACGATCTGGTATTGGTCGATCATGTGCTTCCGGGGATCAGCGGGCTGGAGGTGCTGCGGCGCATTCGCGAGGCGTGGTCGGATTCCGAGTTGCCGGTCATTATGGTCACCGCTCTCGACGACAGCGAAGAAATTGTCGCCGCTCTGCGGATGGGCGCCAACGACTATGTAACCAAGCCGATGGACTTCGCGGTCACGCTGGCGCGCATCGAAACGCGCCTGCGGCTGGCGCTGACAGATCGTGAATTGCGCCGCACCAGGGAACTCTATCGGCTGGCCTTGGGAGCATCCGAAGAAGGCCTGTGGGAGTGGGACCTGGCATCCGCGAATCTGCACTGCTCGCCCTACTGGAATTCCAAGTTCGGCCTGTCCACGGACAAGCCTTTTGCCAGCACCGAAGAGTGGTTCGGCCGCATTCACCCGGATGACCGCGCGAGGGTCCGGTCCGCGGTTCAGGCCCATATCGAGGGCCGCAGCGCCGCCCTGGAGAGCGAGTACCGCATGCGGCACCAGGATGGCCAATACCGCTGGATCGAGAGCCGTGGCAGCATTGCGCGCAACGCCGCGGGCCAGGCCGTCCGCCTGGTGGGCTGCCAGACCGATATTACGGTTCGCAAAACCGTCGATCCGCTCACCTCGCTTCCCAACCGGGCGTGGCTGGAGGAGGAGCTCGGATCGCTGGCCGCCGAGGGGCGGCGGATGGCGTTGGTGGTGCTCGAACTGGACGGATTCGACCGCATCCAGGAAAACCTCCAGAATGGCGACTCGGGGCTCCTGCTGGCCGCAGTGGGCGGCCGGTTTCGCGACTCGCTCCAAACGGCGACGGAAGGCGTGTCCGCCGCGGCTGCCCGCTCGGGCGAGCACCAGTTTGGAGTTCTGCTCCGGGACGCCTCCGGGCCGGCGGCTGCGAAGGAACTCGCGGTTTGCCTGCAGGCCACGCTGGGGGATCCCTTCACGGTCAACGGCCAGTCGGTTTTCGCTACCGCCAGCGCTGGAATCGCCGTGGCTTATGGCGGCGTTTCGGGAGACGACCTGTTGCGCGATGCCACCGCCGCGCTGCGTCATGCCCGCGAACAGGGGATCGGGCACAGCGCGGTCTTCCAGACCTTCATGCGCCGCGACGACCTGGCGGAGATGCACCTGGAACACGATCTCCACCACGCCGTGGAGCGATCGGAATTCGAAGTCTGGTACCAGCCGAAAGTGGATCTCGACGACGACCGGATCGTAGGCTGCGAAGCCCTGGTGCGATGGCGGCGGCCCGGGCACGGGCTGGTCTCCCCGGCGGTCTTCATCCCCGCCGCGGAGCGCAACGGCGTGATCGGCCCGCTGGGCAGGTTCGTTCTCGAGCGCGCCTGCCGGGACATCGTGGACCTGCGGCGCGAATACCCCTGGCTCAGCGTAAGCGTGAACGTTTCCGGCCGCCAGTTCACCGAGCCCGATCTCGTGGAACAGGTCCGCGCCTGTCTGGAAGCCGCTGGACTGGAGCCCGGCGCGCTGCGCCTGGAGATCACCGAAACCTTCCTGCTGGAAGATCCCGACCTGGCTCTAACCACGCTAAGCCGTCTCCGCACGCTGGGGGTGGGTCTGAAACTGGACGATTTCGGATCGGGCTATTCCTCGCTCGATTATCTGCAGAAGTACCCGTTCGATACGGTCAAGATCGACCGGGCGTTCGTTTCGCACATTACGTCGTCCCACGAAAGCATGGAGATCGTGCGGGCGATCGTCGGGCTGACGCGTTCCCTGAGACTCCACCTGGTCGCCGAAGGCATCGAGAACCGGGCCCAGCTCGAGTGCTTGAAGGAACTCGGGTGCCGGTATGGCCAGGGATACTGGTTCTCGCCGCCCGTGGAACTGGAGCGATTGAGGGAGTTGATGGAAGAGTGGGGGTCATGTCCCGCCGGCTGTCTGGAGGTTAAGGATTAAGCGACCATGGCGAAGCTGCTTCTGGCTGAAGACGACGAGTTCAGCCGCGACATGCTGGTGCGCCGCCTGGAACGCAGCGGCTACGAGACACTGGCGGCCCCCGATGGCCGCGAGGCATGGAGGCTCGCGCGCCTGCACCGGCCCGACCTGATCCTGATGGATCTCGACATGCCTGTAATGGACGGCCGAACGGCCATCCGTAAGCTCAAGAGCGACCCGCTGACCTCTCCGATTCCGATCATCGTGTTGACCGCCCACACGTCTGTCGAAGATGTCGCCGGCGCGGTCGGGGCCGGCTGTCAGGCGTACGAAGCCAAACCCATCGTGTTCCGGCGCCTGCTGGAACGGATCGAAGGGCTGCTGCAGGCCGTCCGGCCCGAGTGATTGAAGCCAAGTGGGACACTTCGTTGCACGGAGCGAGACCATCGTTTTCTGTGGTCTGTCATCTTTTGTGGCCTGTCACCCAGCCTTCACTACGCCAGCCCCGACCGCACCAGCAAGGCCCCCGGATCGGGCTCTCTTCCCATGAACCGGCGGTACAGCTCGCCCGGATCCTCGCTGTCTCCCTTCGAGAGGATGTTGGCGCGGAACTCCTCGCCGATCTGCCGGCTGAAGATGCCGTGGTCGCGGAAGCGGGTGAAGGCATCGGCATCCAATACCTCCGCCCACTTGTAGGAATAATACCCCGCGCCGTAGCCTACCGGGCTGCCGAAAAGATGGGTGAACGCCGCGATCATGGCGTGGTCCTCGGGGAGCGGCGCCGGGCTGAACTCCTGCATCACCTGGCGCGTGTACGCCACCGGATCTCCGTCCCGCTCCGGCGAGTAGCGCACGTGCAGCAGCAGGTCCATGAAGCCGAACCCGAGCTGCCGCATCTGCGCATTGGCCGCGCGGAAGGTGCGGGCCCGCTTCATTTTCCGGAACAGGTCTTCGGGAATCGCGGCGCAGCTCTCCCAGTGGCGCGCGAACAGGTCCAGGGCATCGCGCTCCCAGCACCAGTTCTCCATGATCTGCGAAGGCAGTTCCACGAAGTCCCATGCCACGCTGGTGCCCGCCAGGCTGCGGATTTCCACGCGGCTCAACAGGTGATGCAGCAGGTGTCCGAACTCGTGAAAGATGGTCTCCACTTCGCGATGCGTGAGCAAAGCCGGCCGTTCGGCGAGCGGCGGGGTGAGATTGCCGCAAATCAGGCCGAGGTGCGGGTGGAAGCCGTCCGGCGCGGGTCCGCCGGTGATGAGCGCGTCCATCCAGGCGCCGCCGCGTTTGTTCTCGCGCGGGTACCAGTCGGCGTAGAATCCTCCCAGGAACCCGCCGTTTTCGTCTACTACGTTGTAGTAGCGCACCTGCGGGTCCCACACCGGCACGCCCGGCTCTTCGGTCACGCGAATGCCGTAGAGCCTGTGCACCAGGTCGAACATGCCGGCCACTACGCGCTCCAGCGGGAAATAGGGGCGCAGCGCCTCCTCGTCGAAGTCGTAGAGCGCGGCGCGTTGTTTTTCGGCGTAGTAGGCCACGTCCCAGGGCTCGAGCGGCGGAGCGCCGGGATTTGTTGCAGAAGGAGTCCCTTCGAGCGAGCGGCGGAAGTCCAACAGCTCGCCGTTCTCCCCGCGGAAACGCGCCTCGGTCTTGCGCTTGATGTCTTCCAGAAACGCCATGGCGCGTGCGCCGGTGTGGGCCATGCGGTCTTCGAGCACCAGGTCCGCGAAGTCCTGGAATCCCAGCAGCCGCGCTTTTTCCCGGCGCAGTTCCAGGATGCGGGTCAGGATCGCGCGATTGTCACGCTCGCCGGACGCCGCCCGCACGCTGTAGGCGTGGTACACCTCGCGGCGGATCGAAGGGTTGTCCAGGTAGGTCATCACCGCCACGTAGTCGGGCCCTTGCAGGGTGAAGCGCCAGCCCTCGCGGCCTTTGCGGATAGCGCTCTCGCGCGCGGACGCGAGCGCCGTGGGAGGCAGGCCGGCGACATCGGCCGCGTCCGTCACCACGAGTTCAAAAGCGTTGGTCGAATCGAGGACGTTTTCCGAGAATTTCGTCGTGAGCTGCGTCAGCTCCACGTCGAGCGCTTCGAGGCGCTTCTTGCCGGCGGGGTCCAGGTCGGCGCCGTGGCGGCGAAAGGTGTCCACGGTCTTGCGCAGGAACCGCCGCCGCTCTCCGGCGAGCCGCGCGCCCTCCTCGGTCGCGGCGTACGCCTGGATGCTCTTCCACAGTCCGGCGTCGAGCGGGATCCCCGAATAAAACGCGCTGACTTCCGGCTGCACCGCATTGAACGCGGCCCGCAGCTCCGGGTAGGTGGCTACGGATTCCAGGTGCCGCACCACTCCCATGGCATAGTCGAGCGGCTCGGTCAGCATGTCGAGCGCCCGCATGGTGTTGTCGAAGGTTCGCTCGCCCGGCGCGGCGCCGATAGCCTCGAGGCGGATGCGCGATTCGCGCAGCAGGCTGGCGACGGCCGGCTGGACGTCCGCGGCCCGTATGCGGTCGAATGGAACGCGGAACTGAATCTGGAGGAGCGGGTTCGGTTCGCTGGAACTGGGCATCGTCATCATCCAGCCTATCAGGTGGTACCGATATCGGGTCGGGCCGCCGTGCAATAAACTACAATACGGTTACCATAGAGAGAGCATGAATCTTGATCCGAATGGGGGGCCGTCCCACATCCTGGCGGAGGAACGGCTCAATGTCTTCGCGCTGGTCATCTATATCCCCGATCCGCTGGGCCGCACGCTCGACGATCTTCGCAGAGAGCTGGTGCCGCACTATAATCCCCACGCGCATGTGAGCGTGCTGCCGCCGCGGCCGCTCGCCGCGGACTGGGAAGCGGCTTCCCTCCAGGCGCGCGCTCTCACCGGGGCGTGGGCGCCGTTCGACGTCGAGTTGACCGGGGTACAGGTCTTTCCGGTGACCGACGTGCTCTACCTCGAGGTGGGCTCGGGAGCTTCCGAGCTGCGGCGCATGCACGCCGCCATGAATGCCGATGCGCTTCAGTTCGAGGAGCCGTTCCCCTACCATCCGCATGTCACGCTGGCGCAAGACGTGCCGCACGAAGATGTGCCGGCGATGAGCGAGCTGGCCAGTCGGCGATGGGCCGAGTACCGGGGCAGCCGCACGTTTCGCGCCGAGCGCGCGGTGTTCGTGCAGGCCACCCAGGACAACCGTTGGATCGACCTGGCCGAATATTCGCTGGGCTCGGTCGCGTTCCGGTAGGCGGTCTTAAGATGTGGGACACTCCGTTGCACGGAGCGAGACGATCGGTTTTTGTCGTCTGTCTCTCTGCCCCCCACGGAGCCGCGGAGCGTTAGTTAGCCCGGCGCCCACGCGGTGAATTCCGTTTCCCTCTTTGGTTTCGGCGTCCCGCCCTCACAAAGCGCGGCGCGGTTTTCTCAGCGCTCTCCGTTTGCTCAGCGCTCTCGGGTTTTGACTTTCTCTTGCTTTTCTCCGCGCTTGTCTCCGTGATTCCGCGGCTCCGCGGTGAATTCCGTTTCCCGCTTTCCGGCGTCTGCCCTCACTTACTCGGGCACGCCGTGATGGCCGGGTACAGGCTCTTCAGAATGTCGCCGTCGTAGGTGACATATTGACCGCGCCCGCTCCCCGGCAATCCCCGCAGGAAGGCATCTCCACCAGACCCCGTGTCGACTACGGAAACCTGTCCGCCGGGCACGTGGCTGGTGAAAGAGCGTATCGCCGCCGAGGCGGCCGCCGCATCGCCGGCATGGGCCGGAGCGTCCGCGATGACCACGATCGCAGCCGGGACGTCGTGCCGCCACCCCATATCGGCCGCAACCTGGAGCGCGGCATCCAGTTTTTCGGGCCAATCGCCGCCTCCGTAGGCCTGCATCGTGCCGATGAATCCCTGCACCGCGTAGGCGCCCGGGCCGCCGATGTCGGTCAGGGGGAGCGGGCGAACCACAAAGTCGTCTCCGAGATCGCGGTAGGCCACCATACCCACCCGGACCCTGCCGGCGCCGGTACGCAGAGTGGAGATCAGTTGCCCGATATTGGCCCTCACGTCGTCGATCAGCGGGGCCATGCTTCCGGTATTGTCCACCAGAATCGCGAGGTCCAGGTCGGAGACACCGCGGCCCGCGGCGGAGCCCATACAACTCTTCCAGGCACCGAGAGTGGCCGGCATAGGCTCGGTGGGCGCCGCCTGCAACGCGAGCGTGGCCTTCCGGTACTGCGGGTCGAAATTCTGTCCCGCGGGTGTCGGCAGCGGCGGCGGACCCGAATGAAACAGCCGGGGCACGATCAACGCGGCAAGGCCCACCGCACCGGCCGCCAAAAGCGTGCGGCGGCCGATTAGCGGCTTCGGCTGGCCGCTCACCGGTGGCGGCTGCGCGGGCGGCACTGGCGCGCCCCGCTCGGGAGTTTCCGGACGATCCGGACGATCCGGACGCTGTGCTCGCGGCTCCTGGCGCGTTTCGCGTTGCGCCGACCGTTCTGGATGAAGCTCTTGGGGTTCCATGGTGCAATCTCCGAGGCTCATATTTTACTACCGCCGGGCGGTTGCGCCTAGGATGGCCCTTTTGGCTGATAGCATCCGGGCGATTCCCGGCTCACAATGAGGATGGATGCAGGTTTCCGGGCGTCGGATCGCGGCAGGAGTTGCGCTGATGAACCTCGTGCTGCTCACCCTGGGAGCGGACAGCAAGAATCGCGCCTGGCAGTATGGGGAGATCGTATCCATCAAGCAGGACGTCTTCGCCGACGGCGACAGCACGGCCTACGTCTACAGCCTGCGGGCAAAAGATGTCACCTACCGCGCGGCATTCGCCAGCCCGCTGAAGGCTGCCATCCACACCAAGGTCAAGTTCGCAGTCGATAAGAAATCGCTGTGCGTTCAGGACCTGGATGGGAAGTCCCGCAGCGCGGCGATTGTGGAACAGGTCGGGAACGCGCCGCAGCGATAAGTGTTCTACAGTGATAAGAAGCGGTCAAACCATCTTCGAGAGGTAGCCGGTCTTGCGTCTGTTCATCGCGGCCACAATTCTCCTGGGCTGCTGCGCGGCGGGTCTGCGCGCCCAGGGCAACTACGAAGTACAAGTCTACGGCTACGACCTGGTGGCCCCCAACGTCACCATGGTCGAGCTGCACAGCAACTTCACCGTCAGCGGCACCAAGGGCGTCCAGAACGGGGTGCTCCCGACCAACCATGCCGAGCACGAGACAGTCGAGATCACGCACGGGTTCAACGATTGGTTCGAGTGCGGCTTTTACATCTTCACCAGCATTCAACCGAATGACGGATGGATGTACGTGGGCTCGCACATCCGGCCGCGCTTTGCCGTGCCCGAGCGCTACCATTTGCCGGTGGGCGTTAGCATCTCCAACGAGATCGGCTGGCAGCGGCCCAACTTTTCGCTGGACACGTGGACGTGGGAGATCCGCCCCATCGTGGACAAGAAGATCGACAAGTGGTACCTGGCCTTCAACCCGGCTATCGATAAATCGCTGCACGGGCCGGAATCGAAGCGCGGCTTCGAGTTTTCTCCCAATGTGAAGTTCAGCTACGACGTGACAAAAAAGGTGGCGTTGGGTATGGAGTATTACGGCGCCTACGGTCCCATCACGAGCTTCGATCCGGTCCGCGACCAGGAGCAGCAGTTCCTGCCGGCGGTGGACATCGACTTCGGCAAGAACTGGGAGTTCAATTTCGGAGTGGGAATCGGGGTGACACAGGCCACCGACCACTTACTGGTGAAGGCCATCCTGGGGTACCGGTTCAACAACCACAACTGACTCCTTGAGGAGTCGGGAGTCAGAAGCCAGGAGTCAGAATAGACTCAGCGACTGTCTTGTAGAGACTGGATGGGCGGGCGACCGTTTTCGGCCGCCTGCCCGGCCGCCTGTCATCCTCCGATTATTGTGCAGGCGGCGTTTGGAAGTTGACCGATATCACCGAGTTCGTGAGGGCAGTCACGATTCCCACATCCAGGCCCGGCGCGGAGAACGCGGCCGGCGCGCCGGCAAAGCCTACCGAGATGGTTCCTTCGCCCTGCACCAGCAGCGCGGTGAGGTAGTTCGGGACCATGAAGCTTCCGGGCGAGGCCGCGGCGTTACAGACAATCGATGCGGCGAGCGTAACATTCACAGAGGAGATCTGAATGTTCACGTAACCGTTGGGATCGCCGCCGGTCCATCGAAAGGTGAACGGCTGGCCCGTGGTGAGAAACGCAGAACCGTAAGCGGAGGGGTTGGTCCAGGTTCCCGGCTGGGCCAGCGTAAAGCCGCCCTGAAAGGGGCTCACGTCGGAGCCTCCGGAGCCGGAAATGGAGTAGCCTCCGGCGAACAGATTGGCCGGACTCGCGCTGCCGAAATAACTGCCAGGCGAAACCGAAGGCGCCATGAGCGATACTCCCGGACCGGTGCTCTGAATGGCCGCACCCGCATTCAGGGCAGCGCCCTGCGCTCCCGCCGCAGGCATCGGGCTGACCAGAGATTCGGTGGCGTAACACGACCCCAGCGACGGATTCACCGGGGCCGACGTCATTAGCGTCTGGGGCGTGTAGGCGACAAAGGTCCCGGTGAGGCTGTCGGTGCCGGCGGGCATGCCGGGAGGCGCCTGGTACGCGACTCCGATCTGGCCCACCCGCAATCGCCCTGAACTCTGCAGTGTGGCCAGACCCGCCGCACGGAAACTCAAGGGATCGTCACAAGCCGATCCGGAATGCGATACCGCGATCGTGCCCAGGTTGCTCAGGATTCCGCCCGATACCGCGGCCACCGGAACATAGCAACCGGAGACACCGGCGGGGACGGCGAATGCGATCTGGTCCACTCCGACGCAACAGCCCGAGCGGCCGGCATAACTCACGGTGGCGGGAAGGCTGCCGACGTAGAGCGCGTCGAGGTAGGGCAGCGCACCGGGCAGCGGTCCGCTTCCCTCGTCACCATTCACCGGACCGAGGCCGGTGCCCCAAAGGATCACGGTCTGGCCGGGAGCGGCGGGCGCGAGGAGAGTGTTCACCGGAGTCTGCGCCGCGCTGACGAAGTTCTGCACGATCGCGGGTCCCGAACCGCCCTGGTTGAACGTGAACATCCCGAACGCGCTGCGCACGATGTGTATGACCACCGGGTTGCTGGTGAGATTGTTGTAATTGAGGGTCAGGGTGGCATCGCCCTCGGGAGCATTGGACGGCAGGATGGCGGCCACCTGCTGCGCCGAGGTGTAGACCATGAGGGCAAAGCCGGTATAGCCGTTGGCGTCGATATGCACGTACGTGCCAGCCAGTCCGTCGGAGCCGGCGAGCGGGTAGGAGGTGGCTTGCACCAGTGCGGCGGGACCCAGGTTACTGCCGAAGATCAGGAACAGGGAACCGCGCGCGATGCCGTGGTTGGCAAACCCCGGCGCGATGTAGCTGCCGGCATTCACCACGCCGTTGGGCGCGATGGCCGGTTGGATGAGGCTGGCGGAAGCAGGAGCAGCAGCGAGCAAAAATGACAGGATCGTGAGCCGCATGTGCCCTCCGGGGCTGTACCTGAGCAATCGGCGTGCCACGAAAGGCTTTCGCACCGGCGGGCTCCTGGTTGCGCCGCAGCCCGCAAACCCCTACCATACTCTGAGGAGGGTTAATGAGGAAGCTGTCTTTTCTGCTGGCCGGTGCGCTGGCATCCGTCAACCTGTTCGCGCAAGCAGTCCCGCCACCGCACACCAATCTGAAGGTAGGGGACATGGCGCCGGACTTCACGCTCAACGCCACCACGGGTGGCAAAGTAACGCTTTCGGAGTTCCGCGGCAAATCCAACGTCGTACTGGCGTTTTTCCCGGCGGCGTTCACCGGTGGTTGAACGAAGGAAGTCACTGCATACCAGGCTGGTATGCCCAAGTTTGATGCAGCGGATACCAAGGTTTTTGGAATTTCGACCGACAACACCCCTTCCCAAAAAGAGTTTGCGGCCAAGAACAACGTGACCTTCCCGTTGTTGAGCGACTTCGCCAAACGGCAGGTCGCCGCCGCGTACGGCGTGCTGATCACACAAGGAGCCGGGGAAGGCATGGCCAACCGGTCCACCTTCGTGGTGGATAAGGAAGGAAAAATCACCTTCATCCAGGAGGGGAACACGGCCATCGATCCGACCAACGCGGCGGACGCGTGCAGCCGGGCGGCGCACAAGCAGTAGAGCGCGGGACCGCTTGCTTACGGGGTGCCCCCTGGGCCCGGCTCCGTTTTGTTTCGGAGCCACGACCGTGAGGGAGTGGTCAACCCGGGGCAACTTCAGTCAGTTCGAGGACGAGCACGGCGCCGCACTTCGCGCAGACCACCGTGCCGTCCTCGGCCATACAAACTTCGGTGGAGTCGCAGGCGGCGCATTCGGCGGTCGGATCGGCGGCCTCGGGTGGCGGATCGGGCGCCAACACTCCGGAAAGGCGGCTGCCGGTCTTCCGGGTCACGGNNNACACTCCGGAAAGGCGGCTGCCGGTCTTCCGGGTCACGGGTTCGAACGTGGTTCCGCAGCCGGAACACACGTGATTGAAGCAGCAGTTGGGCGTGCAACTGTAGAAGACCGCCGCCGAATTGCAGACCGGGCAGTGGATTTCGAGCTTGCGAGTCGGCACGCGGCTGATTGACATCACTGCTTGGCCAAGCCGTAGTACTCCGGATCGAGCACCACGTTGGTTTTCTTCTGCAATTCTTCGAGGGCTTTTTGCTGCATCTCGGGCCGGAGGCGGTGTTCCAGGTCGGGCCGCACCTCTTCGAAAGTCTTGGACTCGTGGGCTTCCACCTTGATGATGTGGTAGCCGAACTGGCTCTTCACCGGCTGGCTCAGGTCTCCGGGCTTCATGGCGAAGGCGGCCTGATCGAAGGAGGGCACCATTTGACCGTGTTTGAAGGCGCCGAGATCTCCGCCCTTGGCCGCGGAGTTGGTGTCGTCGGACTCGGCGGTGGCGAGGGCCGCGAAATCCGCGCCGCCTTCGATCTTCTTCCGCAAGTCCGTCGCTTTGGCCAGGGCCTCGGCTTCGGTGAGTTCCTTCTGGCCCGGTTTCACGGGCAGGGGCGAACCCTGCATGCGTACCAGGATATGGCGGGCGCGCACCTGCTCGAACTCCTGCTTGTGATCGTCGTAGTATTTGTGGACGGTTGCTTCGTCCAGCGTGACATCCTTGCCGAGCTGGGTATAGGTCAAGCCGGCCAGCAGGTTGGCATTCTGGAATGCGCTCTGCGCCTGGTAGGAAGTAGTCTCGTTCAGCTTGCGCCGTTTGCCCTCCTGCGACAGCACCAGGATGCGCACCACATTGTCGGCAAACTGCTTGCGGCCGGCACCCTTCGCCGTGGCACGGTACTGTTCGGGCAGGGACTCGATGATCGAATCGAGTTGACCGGCGGTCAGGGTGGTCTCGCCGACGGTGATGACCACGCGATCCGGCGGGACCACGGGCAACGGCTTGGAACTGGGGTTGTCGACGCTCATGGTGACCGTCGGCTGCGTCGCGGGAGCCGGCTTGGGCGGAGACGGAGGCGGCGGGGTTTGCGCCAGCAAACAGGCCACTGGAGTTAAGAAAAGTAAACTGCGGAACAACGTCATTTATTCATGATACCAGCGAGGCCGACGGGGCCGTTGGGGGCCCCTCTCGATCAGGCCTAACTGGCGGCGCGCGACGTCATGGGGTTCTCTGCCGATGCGGTCCGCCCGGGAGAGTCCGCGGCCAGAAACTCGAACGTCACAGGTTCGCCGGTTTCCGAAAACCATTGCTGCCCGACGCGCCTCAGTTGGATTGCGTCGTCGAAACCAGCGGCGACCACCCGTATACGGTTCTTGGTTGCTTTGAGTATGAAAGCTTCCACTATTACGGCGTTTGAAAATCCGATCAGCGAGTACATCCGATGTTGCCCTCCTTGATGCTCAAAGTATGCTCAATGGGAGACGCCTCTACAAGCCTCTTTTTGGTTATGGAACTAAAGGTCTAGGAGTAGTGTGGGTTTTGTCACCAATAAAAAGGCCGCGATACCTTCCCAGATCGCGGCCGAGAAATATGCAAAGCTGCTTTCCTTACCTGCTTCCAGTGTAAGAACCGGTACGCCCTCCGCACCATCCTGTCGGGACAGGATGCTGTGCCAGCGGGTCACCCGGGGGAATCACTTTCCCATCACCTCGCGCATCACGCGCAGCGTATTGCCTCCGAAGACTGCGAAGCTGCTCGTCGTTGTAACCTTTGTTACGCAGGACCGCTGGGAGAGCGGGCATCCTGGAGATGTCTTCCAATCCTTTGGGCACGGCCGAGATGCCGTCGAAATCGCTGCCGATGCCGACGTGAATCCCGCGATCTCGATTACATGCTGGATGTGCTCCACCGCGTCATCGATGGTGGCGTTGGATAGTTTGGCCGCCATGTCTTTGTGGAACTCTTCCGCGGCATAAGCATCCAGCGCCGTCCCGGTCAGCGAGGGTTCGTGGTAGGAAATGTTGGCGACCGCGGCCTTCAGCAGTTCCGCGTCTTTGGGACTCAGGAAGCCTTCGCCAAAGTTGATGCCCATCACGCCGCCGTTTTTGGCCAGGGCGCGGATCATGTCGTCGGTCATGTTGCGCGGGACATCGGAAAGCGCGCGGCACGAGGAGTGGGTGGCAATCACCGGCTTGCTCGAGACCGCCAGGACATCATAGAACGTCTTGTCGGAAACGTGCGAGACATCCACCAGCATGCCCAGGCGGTTCATCTCGCGCACCACGTCCCTGCCGAAGTCGGTGAGGCCGTTGTGCGCGGGCTGGCCGGTGGGAGAATCGGCCCAGTCCGTGTTGCGGAAGTGAGTCAGTGTCATGGAGCGGATTCCCCGCCGGTAATACATGCGCAGGACCGCCAGGCCGTTATCGATCTGGTGGCCGCCTTCGATAGTGAGAATGGCCGCAATTTTCCCCGATTTCACGATCCGCTCGACATCCGAGCGGTCAGCGCCAGCGCGATCTGCTCCGGATGGGTGTCGAACAGATGCTCGATCGCGTCGCGCAGATCGAGCGTGCGGCGCACCGCCTCCGCGCCCTTGTAATAGGTGGGCACCCAGAGCGCGAAGAACGGCGCGTTGACGCCGCCTTCGCGGAGCCTGGGAATGTCGACGTGGCCCGCCGTGGAGCGCGGGGTCAGATCGGCGCGATCGATCAGGACCCGTTGCACCGTATCGATGTGGCTGTCGATGCCGATGTTCTGGGCGCAGAGGGGAAGGGCCGCGAGGAATAAGAGAGCGGGGCGCATTGGAAGACGATACCGCGCCGCGATTGGTCCTGGTATCCTATGCGCATGTCGACTTCCGTCAATCCCATTCCTCCCGGTTTTCATTCGCTGACCCTGCACCTCAACGTGGAGGGCGCGGCGGCGTATATCGATTTTCTCAAGAACGCTTTCGGCGCCGTCGAGATTTCGCGCTCGCCCGGTCCGGGCGGCAAGCTGATGCACGCGTCGCTGAAAATCGGCGACTCGATGCTGATGCTGAACGACGATCTCTCGCAGGAATTCGGAATGCCGCCGGCGGTTCGCGGCAACCTGCCGTTCCACATCAATCTGTACGTTCCCGATGCAGACGCCACCTGTGCGCAGGCAGTCGCCGCCGGCGCTCAGGTGACCATGCCGGTCAGCGACCAGTTTTGGGGCGACCGCTACGGCCACGTCCGCGACCCGTTCGGCTTCACCTGGGCCATCGCCACGCACAAGGAGGATCTGACGCCGGCCGAGATTCAGGAACGCATGGGCAAGGCTTTCGGGGCCGGCCATTCGTAGGCGATAGCCGGGCCGGCGGCAAGACCGCCGGCGTTACCGAATGATCAGCTCGGCCAGCCGGTCCAGCTTGCTGTCGATCGCTTGCATCATCGCCGCATGCTCCTCGACGAATTCCCGGTGCCGGGCAATGTCTTGCGTGTGCTGCTCAAGCCACTCCTGGTGATCCACCAGCATGCGGCCATGGCGGTCCTGGATCGCGACGATCACCGTTAGGTTGTCCTGGGATTGTTTGAGGAGCCGTTCCAGTTGTTCCGGGTCTGCCATTCCCTCATTGTAAGCTGCCGCGGCCGCCATGCGCGATAATCGGCGCATGGCCACTCTCGGACTCATTGAATACGCCGATGCCAGTCCCGAAGTGCGGGCGGTCTATGACGATATCATGGCCACCCGCCAGACGGACTGGATCAACAATTTCTGGAAGGCCCTGGCGCGCGACCCGGTGACGCTGCGGCGCACCTGGGAAAGCATCAAGGAGATCATGGCGCCCGGAGCGCTCGACGCCCTCACCAAGGAGATGGTTTATCTCGCGGTGAGCGCTACAAACCAGTGCCCGTACTGCATCGCGTCGCACACCGCCTCCGCGCGCAAGGCCGGCATGAGCGGCGAGATGTTCGCCGAGTTGATGGCGGTGGTGGGCATGGCGAACGAAACCAATCGCCTCTCCAGCGGCTACCGGGTGGAGATCGACGATCGCTTCAAGGAGGTCACCCTTTGACGAAGATCATGGCGGCCTGCGCGGTTGCCGCCCTGCTGTCCGGTGACTTGGCAGCCGCGGATTCCGATGCGGGTATCGCACGGGAGATCGTGGCGATCGAGCGTCGCGTCATGGACGGATGGCAGAAGGGCGACCCCGGCCCGGCGCTCGAGACCTCGGATCGCGAGATCACCTACTTTCACATCATGACGGATCGGAGACTCGACGGTCTTCCGGCGCTGCGGGCGCTCTATGAGCCCTACCGCGGCACGCCGCTCTTCGACAGGTACGAGATGCTGGATCCGAAGGTGCAGGTGTGCGGCGACGTAGCGGTGCTCACGTACAACTTCGTGCGGCGGAATGGGACGGCGGAGAGCCGCTGGAACGCCACCCAGGTGTATCAGCGCAAGAAGGAGGGTTGGCGGGTGATTCACTCGCACTGGTCGATGACGCGGCCGGCGGCGTAGTGACTGGAAGTCCGAAGACCGCTCGCTAACGGGGTGCCCTCTGGGCCCGGCTCCGACCGGAGCCACGACCGTGAGGGAGTGGTTTTCCGGTCGAAGACCTAACCCTAGCTAGCCCAGCAGCTTTTTTCTGAGGCCGGCAGCATCGAACCCCGCGGCCCGATAGATCTCGTCCGGTTTGCCCGAGCGCGAGAACGCGTCCATGCCGAACACCCGCTCGCTATAGTCGCCCGGCAGCAGGAACGGGTACAGGAATCCGCGCCAGCCGTTGTGCAGCGTGATGGCATATTCCCGATCTTCGTCCGGGAAGATCTCGTTCGCCTTGGGCGGATCCGTCCGCCGCAATTCCTCGAAGAGCTGGGGCGATGTCACCGCGACGATCTTCACGTCCGAGCGCTCCTCCAACTCCGGGAGAATCTCGAGCACGTTGGCCATCACCTGACCGCCGCAGACTACCAGCACCTTCTTCGGCTTGCCGTTGTGGCGGAACGGATGGAACACGTATGCCCCGTTGACGGCCTCGCTCGCGGGCGGCACGCCATCGCCGCGGCGGAACACGGGAGTGCCCGGACGCACTGCCGAGAACACCACCGGCTCGCCCCGGCGGGCAGCGTGGAACAGCATCTCGATGGCCTCATTGGCATCCAGCGGTTTGTACACCTTGATGCCCGGATAGGCCGTGAACAGCGACATCCAGAACAGGCCGTGATGGGTAGGGCCGTCCTCGCCGGTCTCCGGCCCGTCGTGCGCCGCCAGCATGATGAAGAAGCTGGACGCGCGCGGATTGACTGCGCTGTTGATGAGCGTCATGCGCACGGCGTTCGCCATCATGGGGCTGAACACGCCGTAGGTCGCGAATGCCGTCATGGGGCGGAAGCCGCCGGGCAGCACATCCTGACTCATGGCGGTCGACATCATGGCCATGTTCTGCTCCGCGATGCCGAATCGGAAGCCGCGGCCCAGCAGGTTTTCGCGCGTGTGGATTCCGTAAACGCTCTCGGCCTTGCCGGTGAGGATGGACTTCATAAGATCGCCCGCGCCCACGTAAAAGAAGGCCGTGTGCTTCATGGCCCAGGCGAACCACGCTTCGGTGGCCTTGCGGGTAGCAACCGAATCGCCCGCCTCGAAGACCAGCTCCGGCGGCAGGATGTCGGGCCGCGCCAAGCTGGTGTAATCCGCGATGGGCCTGCCCGCCAGCGCGGTCTCCATGCGCTTCACCAGCTCCGATTCCGGTGTAAGCTTGCGGGCGGCGGCCTGTAAACGCTCCGCGAGGTAGTCGCGCTCATCGGCGCCCAGGGCTTCGACGACCACGCGAATGTCGGCCGCCGTGTCCCCCTGTTTTCCGGGGATCTGGAAGCCGAGGCTGCGCATGGCCGCGACATATTCCTCATGCTTCAGGGGCGTGCCGTGAGAATCGCCCGTGCCTGCGAGCCGGCCGTAGCCGACCCCTTTGGTGGTGTGGCACATCACCACCGTGGGCCGCGCCTCGCCGAATTCCCGAGCCGCCAGGCGGTAGGCGTAGGCCAGCTCGCGGACATTGTGACCATTCACTTCGACGATGTTCCAGCCCTGCGCGAACCAGTGGTTCAGATACGGGGACGGCAGCGCCTCGGTGATCGGCCCATCGATGCCGAACCCGTTGTAGTCGAGCGTGACCACCAGGTTGTGGACCCCCAGGTTCGAGGCCAGGTTGCGGGCCTCGTAACTCATGCCCTCCTCGGTCTCGGCGTCTCCCGCGATCACGAAGGCCTTCGTGTCGAGCCCGCACGAGCGGTGCAGGATGGCGAACCCCAGTCCCGCCGAGAAGCCGTGTCCGGAGGAACCGGTGGAGGTGTCGGCCAAGGCGTAATGCGATTCCACGTGGCCGCTAGGGCCGCCCCAGCGGCGGAAGCGGGCCAATTGCTCGGGATAGACCGCTGCCCTTTCGGCCTCGGCGGGAAGCGCGACTCCGCTACCGCGCAAGGTTTCGTAAACCAGCGCCAGCAATGCGTGGAACAGGGGCGTGCAATGGCCGGCCGACCACACCATACGGTCGCGGCCGGGGTGCTTGGGGTGGCACGCATCGAACGCCACGACGCCGCTAGCGAGGAGCGTGAGCAACTGCTCGGCCTTGGACGACGATCCACCGGGGTGCCCCGACTGGGCGGCGTCCACCGCGGCGAAAGCCAGTCCGCGAACGATGCGGCACAGGCGGGCGATCTTGTCTTCGTCGATCTCCGAAAGGGGCTCGAGCGGCAGTTCCCGGAGGTTGAGGTAGGCGCCTCCTTCGGCGCGATATTGCAGGCGCTCGGGCTCGCCTAGGGCGAGCGCCTGGCGTCCCTCCTCTTCCAGAAGGTTGTAGCGGCTGACGAGTACGGACACGAAAACACCTCCCACTCGCTCCGTGCAACGGAGTCTCGAATTTCGGCGTCTATAGGTATTTTATATCTATTTATCCGGTTGGTTGCGGTGCCGGTGCGTGCCACTAACCGCTCCCTTACGGTCGCGGCTCTGCAAACACGCGCGCATTCGCAACGGAGCCGCGACCGTAAGGGAGCGGTTTTTCGCGGCTGAGGGGTCCGCTGTCCCGAACCGCCAAGTGCCCCACAACCCGCGTCTGTTACGCTGAAGGTATACCCAGCATGTCCCCACGCCGCAAACCGGAGATCATGAGCCCGGCCGGATACTGGCCGCAGTTGCGCACGGCCATCGAGGCCGGCGCGGACGCGGTCTACTTCGGCCTGAAGCATTTCACCGCCCGCGCCAAGGTGGGTTTCTCCCTGGCCGAATTGCCGGGGGCGATGAGCACGCTCCATCGCCGCGGCGTGAAGGGGTATGTGACTTTCAACACCTTGGTCTTCGACCACGAGTTGGACGAAGCCTGCCGCGCCCTGGCCGCCATCGCCGAGGCGGGCGCCGACGCCATCATCGTGCAGGATATCGGCGTCTTGAAGCTGGCCCGCGAGATCGCACCCGACCTCGAAATCCACGGCAGCACGCAGATGAGCGTCACCAGCGCCGATGGCGTACGGCTCGCGCAGAGCCTCGGCGCCAGCCGCGTGACCCTGGCGCGCGAGCTTTCGCTCGACGAAGTGCGCGCCATCCGCGCCGGCACCGATTGCGAGCTGGAGATCTTCGTCCACGGCGCACTTTGCGTGGCCTACTCCGGCCAGTGCTTTTCGTCGGAAGCCTGGGGCGGCCGCAGCGCTAATCGCGGGCAGTGCGCGCAGGCCTGCCGCCTGCCGTATGAGATGATCGTCGACGGCCAGCTCCGTCCGCTGGGCGATGCGCGCTACCTGCTCTCGCCGGGCGACCTGTACGCCCTGCACCAGGTTCCCGAGATCGTCGAAATCGGAATCTCCGCGCTCAAGATCGAGGGCCGCTACAAAGACTCGGACTACGTGGCGCTCACCACGCGCGCCTATCGCCAGGCGGTGGACGATGCGTGGGCCGGCCGGGAGCCGGGCATCGACCGCGAAGCCGAGCTGCAACTCGAGCAGGTGTACTCGCGCGGCCTGGGTCCCTGGTTCCTCGGGGGGACCGATCACCAGGCGGTGGTCAACGGACGCGCACCGCGGCATCGCGGCGTGTGGATGGGCCGCGTGGTGCGGGTGGCGGAGAGCGGCGTGGTCATCGAGCCCGGTGAAGCCCACCGGATCGCGCCCCTGAAGCCGGGCGATGGCGTAGTGTTCGACGCCGCCGACTGGCGCAGTCCGGAGGAGCCCGAGGAGGGCGGCCGCATTTTTCAGGTTGATAAGCACGCCGAGGCGCGCGGAGGCCAGCTCGAGCTGCGCTTCGGCAACGGCGTGCTGCACGCCAATCGCATCCGGCCGGGCGACCTGGTGTGGCGCACCCACGACCCCGACCTGGATAAAGCCGTGCGGCCGTACACCGAGGCCGCCACTCCCGTTCGCAAGCAGCCGGTGAGTGTGGCGGTGACCGCGCGCGAGGGCGCGCCCCTGGTCAGCGAATGGCGGGTCGGCGAGATCTCCGTGACGGTGGAATCGCCGGCGCTCGGGACTGCCAGGAATCGCGGGCTCGACGTGGAGTTCCTGCGGGCGCAACTGGGGCGGCTCGGCAACACGCCCTATGAACTGGCGGACTTGCAGGCGCGCATCGAGGGCTCGCCGTTCGCGCCCAGTTCGCTGCTCAACCAGGTGCGGCGCGAAGCGGTGGACCGATTGCAGGAGCGGCAGGGTGCGGCGCGGCGGGTGCGGGTGAATCGGGTTGGGATTCGGCAAACAGAAGTTAGAGAAAAGCAACACAGGCAAGAATGCCTGTGCTACGTTCTGGTGCGCACTCCCGAGCAACTCGACGCCGCCATCGAGCTCGCGCCCGCCAGCATCACGCTGGACTATCTCGACCTGTACGGCCTCCGGCCGTCGCTCGACCGCGTGCGTGCCGCGGGGATCGCCCCGCGCGTGGCCAGCCCGCGGGTTTTGAAACCGGGGGAAGAGCGCATCGTGGATTTCCTGTTGTCGTGCGACTGCCCCATTCTGGTGCGATCCGCCGGCCTGCTTCACGCCTTGCATGAGCGCCCGCATCCCGAGCTGATCGGGGATTTCAGCCTGAACGCGGCCAATGCCGTGACGGCGGCGGAGCTTCTCGCGCTGGGCCTTTCGAGCCTCACCCCGACGCACGATCTGAACGCCGCGCAGATCGCGGCGCTGGCGCGCAGCGTGGGCGGCGATGCCATCGAAGCCATCGCCTGGCAGCACTTGCCGGTCTTTCACACCGAGCACTGCGTCTTCTGCCGGTTTCTCTCTTCCGGCACCAGCTATCGCGATTGCGGCCGGCCCTGCGAGCAGCACCGCGTGGCTTTGCGCGACGAGGCCGGGCGCGCGCATCCCGTGATGGCCGACGTCGGCTGCCGCAATACGGTCTTTGGGGCGGAAGCGCAGGAATCCAGCCGGCACCTGGAGGAGTGGATAGCGGCCGGCATCCACCGCTTCCGCCTGGAATTCGCGCACGAGTCCGGCGAGCAGGTGACACGGATCGCGCGGGCATTCGACGATGCCCTGTCCGGCCGCCGCAGCATGCGCGACCTGGCGCAGCACCTTCCGCGGATGGCACCGCAGGGCGTCACCGAAGGCAGCCTCTTCGTGCCCGAGGGATACCTCACTCTGCCCATCCTGCAGTGAGGGTACCAGAGTCTGTCTCATTCGTATGGTGTTTGGGCGAATACGCGTGCGCCCACACTCTCCACAGGGATCTGTTTGATTGTGCCTACCGCGAATGGCGCGATTGCTGGAGAGCCGATGCGGCTGCCCCCGCCCTGAGCCTGTCGCCGGTTGACGACGGCCATTACCTGCTCATGGACACACGCGGCCTGGAGGACACCGAGATGGGGCAATTCCTCGACGAAGAACAAGCGCGCACCGTGCTGATGGGCGGTCCATTTGATCGCCAGCCCCTTGCCCAATGGGCTATCGAGCGCAAACTGGCGGTTGCCCTGGATGACTGGTGCGTCCCGCTGGCGGTGGCCGACGTGGAAATCCGGCGCCGTTTCGAGGCTCCCGCCGCAAAGGCACAATTGCCCGTGCTTTCCTCGGTGTGACGGGCGGGCGGTTGGCAGGCTGAAGGGCTTGCCCCACAATGACAGGCGACAAAAGGCGATCACCTGTCCCACCTCTGACCTGGCAAAAGGTACAAACTCCAGGGGCTCCCTATGCGGTGCGGACCACCGGAATCCTGGTCTCCACCGGCGGCAGCGCTGGGAAATCGATATACGGCGTGGTCTGGTACCAATAGCCGACCGAGAAGAAATTGTCGCCGCGATCGTTGGCGTGGCCGTGCTCCATGGTGTGCTTGAGATAGCGCTCGAAGGTCACGGGATTGTCGCCGTGCCAGCGGTAGCAGCAGTAGCGGCCGCCGGTGCGTTCCGCGTTGACGATCAGCGGTGCCCCGTACATGCCATGTCCGAAAGGCTGCGCGCCGTCGCGTCCGCCGAAATCCCAGCTTCCCAGGAAATAATCCTCCGACCCGGTGCCGTTGATCACGGGTTTGGACTCGTCGTCGACGAAGATCATGTCGTCGCCCTCGCCCCACCAGCCGTTGGCGTTCTGCAGCACGCCGAGCGTCACCCCCATCAGGTGCCCGCGGCCGCGCGTCTCCAGGTAGACGTAGTTGAGCCTGCCATCCAGATTGAGCTTGGGGCCCTGCGCGACCACCGGCACGCACGGCGCGCTCTGCCGGTACTGCGCGTGGAAGTAGAGCGCGTCGTCGGGCAGGCTGGGCACCGTCATGTAGTCGATATTGGAGTAGAACGAGCCGGCCTCCTGCTTGCCTTCGTTGGTGACGGTGAACCGCGCCGACCGGCGGTACGGCATCACGAAATAGCAGTTCAGTGACTTGCCCGGGGAGCAGGCCAGGTATTCCGACTGGTAGATCTGGTAGGTATTCAGGTTGAGTCCGAAGAAATCGCCGATGGGCGTCTCGATGCTGGGCTTTGCGTTGCCGTCCCAGTAGCCGCGCAGCACGAGCTCCTTCAGGTGGTCGTTACTGCGCGCTGCGATGGTGAACCAGATGTGGCTGATGACTCCCGGACCTTGCGCATTGAAGACCTCCTGGACGCCGCCGGCCGCAATCGGCCAGGAATCGCGATTGCCTCCGGTGCGATCGAAGCTGGATTGCTTGAGCGATTTGTAGTTCTGCGCCCGCGCGTACCACGGCAGGAAGGAATTCGTTGCGGGTCCGCGGGTGTTTTGCGCCTGCGCCGCGGCGGGCGCTGCCGCCAGTCCGCCCGCGGTGAGCATGCGTTGCAGGAATCCGCGGCGTCCGTTGTTCGATGAAGGCATGTGTTCCTCCGGAGAACTCGGATTATATCCTGTGGCGGAGACGCCGGTGTTGTCAACTCGCTGTTTTCCCCGATGCTACACTATCCACAGCACGGAGGTGGACCTGTGCGCATTTCGGTACTTTCCATTGCCTTCCTTTCTCTCGGGGGAACCTGCCTCGCGCAGCCTCAATTACCCGGTTGCGAACCCCGGCCTGAAGTTCAGCAGGTGCTTCGGGAACAACTCAACAACAAGTCCCTCGACAAATTGAAATTTGTCGATCAGGCGGCGCGGCAGCACGAAGTCCTCGAAGGGCTCATGGCCAAGTACCCGCGCGAGCTGGAGCCGTATCGCCGCCTCATCGATTTTGTGCACTATTCCGAGACGGACCATTTCCCGGCATTGCAGGCTCGCTACAAAGAGCAGGCAGCGCAGAAGCCCGACGATCCGCTCGCGCTCTACCTGGCCGCGTACGTTCTGAACGGCACGGACACGCCGGAGGCGATCCGCCTGTTGGAGGCTGCCAAAGCCAAGGCGCCCGGGTTCGCCTGGCCCGCTCTTCAACTCGCCAACATTTATTCGACCGGGAAATTCACCGATGGGAAGAAGGAGCGGTGCGTATCTCAGCTCGTTCTTCTCCGTATGCAGCAGTTCCACCGACAATCGCACTCAGTGGATCCTCGGAAAAGGCGGCGACACTGCGCTCGAGGCGCGCGTGGCGGCCGCGCTCCGCGAACGCCTGGCGAAGGAGTCCGATCCTGAAATCCTCAAGCAGTACGAGACGCTCTGGGGCCTGGAGTTTCGCTCGCGCCCGCCGCAGGAACACGCGGCGCTGCGCCGGCAGGTGGCCGAGGACCTCAAGCGCCTGGAATCCGCCAAACCCGAACCCAAACCCGATGGCGAGTGGCTTCGATTCCTCCGCGGCGGATACAAGCAGAGCGGCGCAGCCGAAGCTGCCCTCACGGCCATCGACGACCGCATCCTGAAGGAGTTCCCGTCCAGCAATGCGGCTTCCAGCGTGGTATACGAACGCTGGCGGAAGGCGCATAAAGAGCCTGAAGATCAGAAGGACACCGCCCGGTGGGCGGCCTACGATCAGGCTTATCGCGAAGCCTTGAAAGGTTGGATCCACGACTATCCGGACGACACCTATTTGAGCCGCGGGGCGTGGTACAACGCCATTTCGAGCGACATGTCTCTCGGGGAAAAAGAGGCAATCGCCGCCATGGATCACTATCTCAAGGCGGCCCTCGACTACGAACCCCCCGATTCGTCGCCCTACATCGAAGCGGCGGACTTCCTGGTGACGCACAAGTGGCAGCCCAAGCGGGCGCTGGATCTGCTGCACAAAGCGCAGCCCATGCTGGCCACCGAGTTGAACCAACCCAAGAGCGACGACCTCACCGCCGACAGGGAGGACGAAATCGAGCGCAGTGCGGTCTATCAGCAGCAAAGCCTGACCGGTCTGATCTTGCAGGCGGCCCGGCTCGCCAATCGTCCCGCCGAGGCGCAGAGTGTGCGCGCCGCGGTGGAAGGTGCACCGCCCAAGAGCCCGAAGCTCCAGTCGAATTATTGGCGCAATCGCGCCCGCCTCGCCGCGCTGGAGAACCGCAAGGCCGACGCGCTGACTTATTATCAGTTAGCCCTCGAGACGCGCATCTCGCCGCCCACGCCCTGGCATGGCCGCCTCGACGACCCGGTATCCGAGGAAGCACGCGCCGTCTTCAAAGAGCTGGGCGGCACGGACGTCGCCTGGGGTGTCTGGAGCAAGCCGCCCGGGGCAAAACCTCAGGAGGCCGCCGAAGGCCGTTGGGAGAAGCCAACCCGGCAGCTTCCCACCTTCGACCTTGCCGATCTCTCGGGCAAGACGTGGAAGCTGGCCACGCTCGAAGGCAAGAGTGTCCTGATCAACATATGGGCCACCTGGTGCGGACCCTGCAATACCGAACTGCCACACCTGCAGAAACTCTACGAGACGGTGAAGGACCGCCCCGGCTTGCAGATTCTAACCTTCAATATCGATGAAGATCTCGGGCTGGTCGAGCCGTTCATGAAAGAGAAGGGCTACACCTTCCCAGTGATGCCGGCTTTCAGCTTTGTCACGACCCTGCTGGATGGCTTTGCCATTCCGCAGAACTGGATCGTCGATCCAAAAGGCGTCTGGCGCTGGACGCAGATCGGCTATGGCGGCGAACCCGACTGGATCGACGTGATGATCCAACGGATGGAAATGGTGAGAAAGAGCGACTGAGAGCGGGGGGAAGGTCCGCAGGAATCACGGCCAAACCGTAAATCCGGTTCCTGCCATCCCGCCGATTGCGGTCGTGAAGTAGGTTACCGGCCGCCGTTTCCGGCTTAGTACGTCGTTTCGTGAATTCGCCAACGTATTTTTCATTCAGGCGCCTTCCAAAAACGGCCTTCACAGCCGTTATCGGAAAGGAGCGCACGATTAGAGGCGAGAGGCGAAAGTTGATCTGCGTTCTTGTAGGGGCGTATCTTCGTATTCAGGAATATGAAGCGGATTGCTTGGATACTGATCGCGGCTTCAGCCGGATTTTCGCAGGCTCCTTCGATTGACGACATTATGGGTCGCGTGGCGGCCAATCAGGCGAAATCGGTGGAGGCCCGGAAGCAGTTTGTGTATCGCCAGCAGGAACTGGTGGCGATGCATCAGTCGAACGGCAAGATGACGTGTGAGCAACGGCGGGAATACACTGTAACCCCTATGGCGGACGGCATCGAGCGCCGGCTGGTGAATCCACCGGGAACGAATGGCGAACTGCGCCGCTGTAACGTGGATCTCAGCGGCGGCTCCGGAGAGAACCTGTCGGTCACCACGGGGAGCGAGGGCGACTCTTTCAGCACGTCGCTCGGAAAGACGAAGGATGGGGTACCGCGCGGCCTTTTTCCGCTCACGGCGGAGGAGCAGCAGGTTTACGAATACAAGCTCGCGGGCACCGAAATGCATGCCGGGCGCAAGGTTTACCGCGTGACGTTCCGTCCCAACCAACAGAAGGATGCCTCCGGTAACCAGGGCTACTGGAAGGGAGAGGCGCTGATCGATGCCGAGGAGTTTCAGCCGGTACAGGTGAACACCGATCTGACGATCGGAATTCCGCTGCCGGTGCGCATCCTGCTGGGGACGAGCGTGCACGGCATCGGCTTCACCGTCAGCTATCGGCGCCTGGCCGATGGGGTCTGGTTTCCCTCTGGTTTCGGCGGGGAGTTCTCGGTGCGGGCGCTGTTCTTCTTCAAACAAGTGGTCGCGATCAATGTCACGAACAGCGATTTCCGGCACACGGACGTGAACAGCACCTTGACGTTCGACGGGAAATAACGTTTACTTGACCGGTGCAAGGCGGGCCGACCCATGAAGTCCAGAAACGCCGTTCTTCGTGCTTCAACACATGGACGGTTGGGAACATAGCCGAGCCTTGTGGGGTCCAAACTGTGCGTGCGCCGGATCGACTTAGTGCACCGTTTCATCAATGCGCCAGCGTATTTTCAGGACCCGAGCGAGCGTCGACACGAGTGTCGACGCGGCACGCAGGAGTGCCTGCGCCACGGTTGGATACGAGGCCGTATTTATGAAATCTCATGGTCCCAAACGGCCGCCGCAGCTTCAGTGTACGAAAGTATTCACTTACTCGTACTTGAGCGCCCGCACCGGGTCGATGCGGGACGCGCGCCATCCGGGGATGAACGCCGCCAGCAGGGCCACCGCGGCCAACGTTGCCGCCGCGCCGGATAGCACCAGCGGATCGGCCGGCTGGATGCCGAAGAGTTGCGACTCCACCAGGCGTCCCAGCGCGAACGCTCCCACCACCCCGATCGCGATGCCGGCCGCCGCCATGCCTCCGGCGTCCTTCAGCACCATGCGCACCACGTCCGCGGGCACCGCCCCGAGGGCCATCCGGATGCCGATCTCCGCGGTGCGCCGCGCTACCGTGACCGCCACCACGCCGTAGAGTCCGATGGCCGCCAGCAGCGTGGCCAACACTCCGAACGCTTCCGAGAGCAGGGCGATGAGGCGCTCGGTGTACAGGGAATCGCGAATCTTGACGTCCAGCGGCGTGATGGCGTTCACCGGAACGTTCGGATCGGCTTCCCGCACCACGCGCCGGATGTCCGACGAGAGGCGATTCTCATCGCCGGCGGTGCGCACATAAAACACCAGCCGCTCGGGCTTGTCCCACTGGGCGTAGGGAAGATAGACCGTCTCGCGCGATGGTGTGCGGACCTCCGAGCGAGTGTCCGGGACGAGGCCCACGATCTCGCGGTCGAGCACCGGGCGATCGCTTCCGCCGAACATCATCCGCCGGCCGACGGGATTCCCGCCCGCGAAGTAGCGCTTGGCGAAGGCCTCGTTCACCATTACGGTTTTGGGCGCGCCCGCGTCGTCGCGATCGGAGAACTCGCGGCCGGCGCGGAGGGCGATTCCGAGTGAGTGAAAGAATCCCGGGTTGACCGCGACAATGGACGAGCCGACGTACTCATCGGGCCGCGGCTGATAGGCCTCGACGGTGATATTTCCGCCGCGATTGCCGTCGCCGAAAGGTCCGCTGGCCGCCGCGCCCACTCCAGTGACTCCGGGAATCGCCGAGAGCCGCTCCTGAAGATCTTTGTAAAACGCGATGGCGTCGGCCAGTTTCGGGCGGGCGAGCGTGGCATTCACGTTGAAGAGCAGCAGCCGTTGGGTACGGAAGCCCAGGTTCACGGTGAGCAGGTTCCGCAGGCTGCCGGCGAACAGTAACGCGCCCACGATCAGCAGGAGGGAAAGCGCCAGTTGCGCGACGACCAGCCCGCGGCGAAAGCGCGCCGGACCGGAGGCCACGTTGGACACCTGTTCCTTCAGCGTACCCGCAAGGTCGGGCCGCGTCGACTGCAGCGCGGGAATCAATCCGAAGAGCAGCCCGCAGGCGGCCGAGAGACCCAGGGTGAACAGCAGCAACGGCGTGTCGATGGCCGCGGACAGCGTGTTGGCGTATCCCCTGGGCAGGACGCGCACCAGGGCTTGGGTGCTCCAGTGCGAGACCGCCAATCCGACGACGCCGCCGGCCACCGCCAGCATCAGTCCTTCGAGGAGCAGTTGCCGGACCATGGCGATGCGGCCCGCTCCGATGGCCAGCCGGATGGCGATTTCCCGCTGCCGCCCGGCGGCGCGCGCCAGCATCAGGCTGGCGACGTTGGCGCAGGCGATGATGAGCACCAGCGCCACCAGCGTCATCAAGGCCAGGAGCGGCTTCTCCCACCTTCGCCGCATTTCGCTGATGCCTTGCGAAGCCGGACGCAATTCGGCGCGATGGTTGAGGAACTCCTCGCGATCGCGGCCGGTCCGATAACTGTTGGTCTGGGTCAGCTCCATTTCGAGAATGGAGCGATAGGCCACGTCGGTGGCAGCCTGCGCCCGCGCGATGGACATGCCGAGCTTCAGCCGGGCAAACAGGTTGAGCCAGCGCGTGCGGCGGTCCTCGAGCGCATCCATCGTCGGCAGGATCGCCCGCTGCATGGTGATGGGGACGTACAGATCCGGCAGCCGGCCCGGAGTGATGCCCTGGAAGCGCGCCTCCGCCACCCCGATCACCACGAAGGGGTGGCCGTTGAGCGTGGTGCTTTGGTTCAGGATTGCCGGACTGCCCGCAAAATGGCTCGACCAAAAGCCGTGGCTCAATACCACCACGGGATGCGCGCCGGGCGCGGTATCATCCGCCGGCGCGATGACGCGGCCGAGCGCCGCCCCTACCCCCAGCACCTGGAAAAAATTGCCCGAGACCATCTCGGCGCTGGCCGATTCCGTGCCTCCCTGGTTGGCCAGCCGCACACTCCCGCTCATCCGCGCGATCACGCCGTCGAAGGCGGTGTCGCGATCGCCGAGGTCGCGGTACATGGGGTTGGAAAAAACCGACTCGGAGTTATCGCTGGAGCTGCTTCCCTGAGCCTTGAATTCGGTGTGGAGCAGGACCAGGCGCTCCGGATCGCGGACGGGCAGCGAGCGCAGCACGACCTGGTTGAGCAGCGAGAAGATCGCGGTGTTGGCGCCAATTCCCAGCGCGAGCGAGAGCACGGCGGCGCAGGTGAACAGGGGGCTGCGGCGCAAGGTGCGGAACGAGAAGCTGAGGTCCTTCCACATGATGCTACTTCCCCAGCGCCTGGGCGATGGCCTTCTCCGCCAGAGGCCCCATGATCTGGTAGCCGGCGGCGTTGGGATGCAGACCGTCGCCCGTGATTTCCGCCTTGAAGAAGCCTTTATCGTCCACCGTGGCGGAGTAGTAATCCAGGTAGACGAAATGATTCTTCGCGGTGTATTCCTTGATCCACTGGTTGAGGGCGTTGATCTTCTCGGGCGGCCGCGCCTGCGTCTGCGGACGGTGATAGTCGCACACCGGAGTCAGTGACGCCAGCACGACCTTGATGTTATTGGCGCGCGCCATGTCGCACATCGATATCAGGTAGCTCTCGGTATCTTCGAGCGTCATGGGGCCCACGTTGCCGCCGATATCGTTGGTGCCCGCGAGAATCACCACCACCTTGGGCTTCAGCGCGACCACGTCGGGATAGAAGCGGAGCAGCATCTGCGGCGTCACCTGCCCGCTGATTCCGCGGTTGACATAGGGCTTTCCCGGGAAAAACGCGCCATAGTTGGGGCGTCCCCAGTTATCGGTGATGGAGTCGCCCATGAAGACCACGCGGTCCTCGCCCGCCGCGGGCGGCTGCAACTTCTGGTTGTCGGCGGCGTAACGGAAGCGGTTGCCGTAATCGTTGATCATCCGCGCGGCCGGCGCGAGCACCGAAGGCGTCGGAAAGGGAGGCGGTCCGGCGGGCGGCTGGGCCCAGGCCGCCACCGCGAGCAAAAGGGCGAGCGTGATGCGCATGGTAGTTATTGTATGGCACCCACGCCGGTCCGGGCAGGCTGTGGGGCTGTGGCCGACTGCCAGTCGGCCAGCAGGCTACCAGTCTGCCACACAAGGACTGGCCGAAAAAGTGGAAACTCCAGGGACCCGCTGAAAGCGGGACCATTCACCTTCGCGCTTGCGCCATCGGAATTACGGAAAAGCCGCCCTGAAATACGGCCGAGGGGCCGGTATCGAGACGGTACTCGGTGGCCTCCGGGCGGCGGCCCTTCTCGGAACGCCCAACCACCGAGGGCAGCACCCGCAGATTGCGCCTTTCCAATCGGATGTACGGCGCGCCCTCCACACGGAAGCCGGCGCCCTGCGCGGAAGTGAGCTCGGCCCACCGGACGGCTTTCGTGCCCTTGGCCGTTTCGCTGTCGGTGCGGCCCGCGTACACTCCGAGGATGGGTGCGGTCCGCTCGTTGGGGTAGGCATCGAGCGGGCCCAATCCCAGCCAGCGCAGATTGTCCAGCCCGGCGGCGGTCTCGAACTCCATGCCGATCTCGGGCAGCCACGGGAACTCCACGTGGGGTTTTAGCGTGTACTCCACCGATAGCACGCCATCGCGGCCTACCCGGTACGAGTACGCCACGGAGAACGAGTTCTTGTCGTTGACCGTGTGTTCGGCTTCGGCATCGATGCAGACGCCCGAGGCTTCCTCGCTTACGTTCCAACTTTTCACCGCCACCGCATACTTGTTCAGGTCCGGAACGGCGTCCGGCTGCATGCGCTGCGTGAGCACATCGTTAGCCCCCAACGGCCTCCAGATGGTGAAGCGCGAGCCGGAGATGACTTTGGCGGCGCCGGCCGATGCCGAAATCAGCCGGGCGGTGGCCGGATCGAATTCATAGGATGCGGACCCGGCCGTGACCACGACGGTCCTTCCGCTACGCACGCGCACCTGCGATTGAACGGAGCGGGCCGGCTCCGGGGCGGGGCCGTCCGCCAGCAACTCCACGGCGCGCTGGACGATCTCCGAGCCATCCGGACGAAGAAACGCAAGGTGCGCGTAGTACGCCACGCCCGGCTGCACCGTCTTGATGGCATCCACAGGCAGGGCCAGGTACCCGATGGCGTGGGGCGCGGCATTCACCTTGGCCTCGCCCTTGGCCAGTTCGCGGTCATCCGCCATGAGGCTCCAATGGACCGCGACCGTGGAAAGCTCGGTGAAATCGTAATCGTTCCGGATAGGAACCCGCACCTGCCCCTGGCCGGGCCAGAAACGCAACGGGTCTTCGGCAACGGCCACGGGCGCATACACGGCCCTCGCCTCCCAATAGTCCCTCTGCGGCGTGCGGTCGGCCCTGACGATGCCGTCCCACCCGTCGGTGACGATCTGAATGTACTTCTCCGGCTCGCCGTTGGCGCCGGTGCGCGTCCTGGTCAGACCTTGATCCTGCCACATCCAGATGGATCCGCCCGCGCCGCTGGGGTGCTGGGTCAGCGCGCGCCAGGAGTCCGCCAGCCCGCCGAACCCATCCTCCGCGTAGGCATGCGTATATTCCGTGGTGATGATGGGGCGGCTGGAGTGCGCGGCGAGCTGATCCAGGGCGGAAGGCGGGCGGTAGTGCGGCGCCAGGATATCGATCTCGGGCGGGAGGAACTCTTCGATACGCTGCGGCATCAGCACCGGCCGCGTGGGGTCGGAGCCCTTCACAAAGCGGATCATCGCCAGGTGCAGGGCGGTGAAGGGATTTTCGTTGCCGATATCCCAGACGATCACGGAGGGATGATTGCGGTCGCGTGCGATGGTCTCCTGCGCGCGCAGCAGGCCGGATGACATGAAGGACGGGTCGTCGCCCGATCCGCCGCCGAAGCCCATGGGTACTTCGTCGAGTACGTACATGCCCATCTCATCGCAGAGTTCGATGAAACCCTCGGCCGGCGGATAGTGGGATGTCCGAACCATGTTGATATTCGCGGCCTTCATCAGGCGCAGGTCTTGCAGCCAGTCTTCCCGGCGGGTGGCGCGGCCCACGTCGGGGTTTTCGTCGTGGCGGCACACGCCGCGCAGTTTCACCGCCTGGCCGTTGATGCGCAGCACGCCGCCGGTGGTCGAGATCTGGCGGAAGCCCACGGCCGATGTCCGCGCGTGCGTGACGGCGCCGCCCTGCGCCAGTTCCACCGTGAGCCGGTACAAGTCAGGAGTTTCGGCGGTCCAGTGCCGGGCCGCGTTCACGTGCATGGTGAGAAGCGTGTCGCGCGCCGTGCCGCGGTGGGCCGGAATGGCCAGGACGGTCCGTTGAACTTCTTTGCCATCAGGCGCGGTCAGGGTAGCCCGCAGCTCGTAGCCGTGGTCCGGCGCGGCGTTCGGGCCGCCCGGGCCAAAACCGCCGCGTCCTCCGGCCGCCTGTGCGCCTCCTCTGCCCGCCGGTGCGGCGCCTCTGCCGCCCGGGCCGCCCCTGCCTCCCGTGCCCGCGCCGCCAAAGCCGCGGCTTCCGGACACCAGCACGCGCAGTTTCAGATCGGCGTCGCGGAACTGGGCGTCGAACGTAGTGGATGTCTCCACGCGGTCGATGTAGGTGGCCGCCGGCATGGCCTCCAGCCAAACGTCACGGTAGATGCCGCCCATCGCCCAGTCATCGTTGGTATCGAATGCGGAGTCCTTGGTGGACTGCCGGACGCGCACGGCCAGCCGGTTCTCCGCCCCGACCTTGAGTGTCGGGGTCACGTCGTAGGCGAACCCGGTGAACCCGCTGTCGTGGCGCCCCAGCGGCGCGGAGTTCAGCCAGACCTCGGCCGAATCCCAGACCCCGCCGAAATGCAGCAGCACCCGCTTGCCGGTGAGAGCGGCGGGCGCCTGAAAGCGAAGCACGTAGAAGCCCTCGCCGCCCTGCCTCGTCCGCGCGTAAATGGGTTCCTCGAACCCCTGCAAGGCCCAGTTCGAGGGTACCAGGATGGGACGGAAGCCCCCGCCCGGAAAGCCATCCTGGTGGAACCCGGCGAGGCGATCCGCCGCGGCCGCATCGGCGGCAAACGCGAAATCCCAGGTTCCATTGAGCGAGGTCAACTGGGACGGTTGCGCGCAGGCGGTGGCGAGCGAGGCGAGAAGCACGGCGTATCTCGCGTGCCGGAAAAACAGGATCATATTCGATCGCCCAAGAAGCGGAATAACACCTTTGTCCTTCATGTAAGAGTTCTCCATACCTATATCGCCGTTACTCAGTTGCCAACTGCGGCAGGGCGGGTTCAATGGAAGAGTTGGCAGGCGAAACCGCCTGCCCACCAATTAGAACTGGAGCCGGGCCGAGAACGCCATTACGCGGGCCGGGAATGTGCCGGTTGGCAGACCAACGGCCGTAGCATTGGATACCGCGTTGGTAGACGGGTTGAACTGGATCCCGGTATTCATCGCGTTGAATTGCGGGTGATTGAACGCGTTGTACGCCTGAACCTGAATCCTCAGAATGCGCTTTTCGGTGCCCAGCGGGATGTTCTTGGTCATGGTCAGGTCGAAGTTCGTCACGCGCGGATAGGTGAGGGCTCCTGACCCGCCGCCCTGATTACCCAGAGCGGGCGGGCCGACAATCGAGTTGTCCGGGCCGGTGGCCAGGGCCGGCATGGCATATGCCGCCGGATTGAAGTAAGTGCCCGCGGGGACGTTGGCCAGCGGATTGCCGATCACCTCGCAGCGCTGAGAGACGTCCGGCGTGCCGGTGTAGCCGCCCGACACGCCAGGCGAACCCGAAGTGAGGCCGCAACCCGGATTAAACGGCGCGCCGCTCTGGATGGAAGTGATTCCGGAGAAAGTCCAGTGGTCGGTCACAGCGCCCAACACCTTAATCCCATACTTTTTCGCGACATTGGGAAGATCGTAGTAGTAGTTGATCTGGAGATTGTTGCGCCGGTCCGTGCTCAGCCGGCCGTAATTCCAAGCCTCGTTGTCAGGGTCGGCCGGGTTGTAACTGGTGGTGCCCAATGCTTTGGACAAAGTGTACGAAAGGCCAAATACCAGGCCGTGTGAGAAGCGCTTCTGCATGGTGGCGGTGAGGGCGTTGTAGTTGGTGTGTCCGATCATCGCGGACTCGGTGATTGAGCCGTAGCCCGAGTATACCTTTCGTTCGAAAATAGAGCCAATGTCGGCGCTGGTGTTGCCTGCCGTGGTGGGATTCAGATTCGAAGGGGTGAACGGCCATCCGGTTCCTATGGGAATCCAATTGGCATCGTAAGTAACGTGTTGGTTGTAGCTGTAGCTCCAGGTGTAGCCGACATCGAACACAATGTTGCTGCCGATGCTTCGCTGCACGCCCATGCTGGCGTTCATGACCGCGTCCCACGGAACATTGGCAGGCCACGCGCTGGGAGCGGTGGGAGCGACGCTCAGACTGCTCAGGCTCGGCGCAGCGCCCGTGTTTTGCGCCGCGATCTGCGCAAAGCTGAGGTTGGAGACCGTCTGCTGATAGGCCATGGGCGGCTGTCCGGACAGGACGTAGTATTCATTGCCGTCGAGCCGGTTGAAAAACATTCCCCAGCCGCCGCGGATAGCGGTCTTTCCGTCGCCCATGACATCGTAGGCGAAACCGATACGCGGCGCTACCACAAGAGGCTTCTGATGGTAAGGCGCCAGCGGCACGCCGTTGACTCCGAGCACCTGCATTCCCGACGTGGGGTCGCCCGAATTGGGGACAAAATCGCCGATGAATCCGCTGCTGACGGTTGCGCCAGTTGCCGGATCCTTGGCCACCAGCCCGGTGTTCGACGTGCAGGTCGCGGCGCCATTCGAGCAAGCCGGAACGTAAATCCGCGACATTGCCGATGCGGAATAGGCTGACGGATTGAAGTTTTGAAAAGTCTTTGCATAGTCCTGCTGAGGCGTCTGGTGATAGAATCGCGCCCCCAGATCGAGAGTCAGCCTGCGGTTCACTTTCCAGTTGTCCTGCAGATAAAACTCTGCGTTCCAATAGTTGACGTTGAAGCTGGTTGTGACATTGTATTGGCTGTAACTGCTGACGTTGCCGAGAAGGGCGTTGGCGAAACCGTCATTCGTGTTGAGCAGCGGAACCGAGGTTGAGGATGCAAAACTGAAGGCCCCCGCGTAGTTTCGATCGGAGGGCTGATACTTCAGATTGTATTCAAGGTAGAGTCCCGCTTTGAGCGAGTGACTGCCCACGATCTTGCTGAGGTTGTCCGTAACGTACCAGGTTGGGTTGATGGCGATCTCCTGTCCGGCCGAAGCGCCCGTGCGGCCGTAGGACATCGCATTGCTGGGCGTGCCGCCGAAGCTGAAGGTGGGGAGGATGTTCTGGTAACCGTTGACAACGCTTTGGGGGCCATTGTCCGCGGCGGTCGGCACTGGGAAGAGCACCGGCAGGCCAGGGATCAGCGACCGGTCCTCACTCTTATAGTTATCCGCCGGGATATAGTTATACATGTCCCAATTCACGGCAATCGAGGCTTCGTTGACCATGGTCGGCGTGATCGAGTAGGTAACGGTGCCGAGATAGCCTTGCCCGCCGTTCGGATGGTTGATGGGGGCAATTCCCTGCTGACCCAGTATGCCTCCTACGTCGGAAGTGAACTGGACCCCATCGTACAGTGTAACCGAGGTGTCGTAGTCCTGCATCCAGCGGAAGGTGGCGTTGATCTTCGACGTGATATTGCCATCGATACGAAGCACGTCGTTGCGCCGCGGGTGGGTGCCGCTGCTCTGCTCGAAGTAGTTCACGACGTTCATCTGAGCGGCCAGAGTGGGAGTATAGTTGGGCGTCGGGAAGAAGTTGAGCAACTGCTGGCCCACCGGATTGATGCGCGACGCGGGCATGACGTCGCCGGGGAACGCCACGTTGTTGTTGGCCGGATCGAGGACCTGAATCAGGCTGCCGTTGTTATTGAAGCTCTTGGAGAAGTCGCCCACGCGCTCCAGCGCCGTGGGTGTGTACATACTCTCCGAGCCGCCGCTGACGAACTGGCCGGTGTACTCCTGGGACCAAAAGAAGAACAGCCTGGTCTTGGCCGTGTTGAAGTGCTTCGGAATATACACGGGACCGCCTATGCCGTAGGTCTCGACGTTGTACCGGTACGGCAGGCGGGGAGTAGCGGCGCCATTCTTGATGGTGTGGTTGTTCACCCAGGTATCCGCGTTGAATTCCTCGTGCCGGTGGTTCCACGCGGCGGTGCCATGGAACTCCTGTGTTCCGCTCTTGGTCACGACGGTGATCATTCCGCCCGAGTTGCGCCCGAATTCGGCGGCGTAGTTCGAAGTCAGAACTTTCAACTCCTGAATCGCGTCGAGGTTCGGCTCAACCTGAAGGGAAGTCGACGATCCCGTATCCATGTCGGTGATTCCGTCGACGCTGAAGTTTACCGTCGAGGACGGGGCTCCGTTGACGCTCATGCCGCTGATGGCGCCGTGGCTGGTGACGTCGCGGCTGGCCGCAGTGTCGATCACACCCGGAACCAGCCTTGGATAGCCGAACAGGTCCCGGCCCTTCAGCGTCAAATCTTTCAGAGCGCCGGCGTCCACGGTCTGGGACTTCTCGGAACTCGCCAACTGTACCTGCGCCGCGTCGGCCGTGACGGATATGGATTCCGACAGATTACCAATCTGGAGAACCATCCTGCCTGCGTTATGGGTTTCCTGAATGACCACCTCAATGCCGGTGACCGTTTCACTCTTGAACCCGGATGCTTTGACCGTCAGGTTGTAGGTACCCGGATCCAGGTTGAGGAACCGGTACGTGCCGAGGTTGTCCGTGCTTCCCTGGCGGACCGCGCCTGTGCCGGTGTTGGTCAGCGTGACCAGTGCGCCCGCAACCGCCGCGTCCGACTGGTCGACAATCGTTCCCACTACCGAACTGGCTACAGTCTGCCCGAACAGGCCGGTGCAGCACAGCGCGAAGGCAAAGACGATGCCCATGAAGCTCTTCAGTTTCATGATTCGGACCATAGCATCTGAAACTGCCGTTGTCAATCGTCCTACCGGCCTGCAGAGAGGCGTGATATTCTGATGGTCGACCCATGGTGAAGTGGCCTGTGCTCCGGGCACTAATTCTTGCCGGACTGGGTACGGCGTCTGCTTGTGCGCAGAACGGGACCGCCCCTATTGTCATCGATTATCCGGTCGACGGGTCGGTCTTCCCTCCCGACATGGCTGCTCCTACGTTCCTCTGGCGCGACCCCGCTCCGCTCGCCGTCTCCTGGCGGATCGACGTATCGTTCGCCGATGGTTCCGCTCCCATACATGCAGCGTCTAAGGGCGAGCGGATGCGCATCGGCGAGATCGACCCCCGCTGCGTCGCGCCCACCAATCGGCCTCCCAGCCTTACGCCGGAGCAGGCCGCCGCCCACACCTGGATACCCGATCCCGCCACCTGGGCCGCGATCAAGAAGAATTCGGTGGCCGGCGCCGCCACCGTTACCATCAGCGGCTTCGCCTCAGGGAATGTCCGCCAGCCGGTATCGCGCGGACACATGCTGCTCAATACCTCGGCTGACCCGGTGGGCGCACCCATCTTCTACCGCGACGTGCCGCTCATGCCGTCGAAACTGGAGAAGGGCGTCATCAAACCTCTCGACTCCCGTGCCGTCCCCCTGATCGCATGGCGCCTGCGCGACGTGGCTGAAACGCAGAGCCGCGTGCTGCTGGAAGACATGCATAGCTGCGCCAACTGCCACTCCTTCTCGGGCGACGGGAAGACTATGGGGATGGACCTCGACGGCCCCGCCAACGACAAGAGCCTCTATACGCTCGTATCCGTGCAACCGAAAATGACCATCCGCAATGAGGACGTGATTTCGTGGACCTCCTTCCGGAGAGAATTGGGTAACCAGCTTCGCGAAGGCTTCATGTCCCAGGTTTCGCCCGATGGGCGCCGCGTGGTCACCACCATCAAGCCTCCCGGCACCGCGGGCACTCACTTCTACTACGTCGCCAATTTCGAGGACTACCGCTTCCTGCAGGTCTTTTATCCCACGCGCGGCATCCTGGTCTGGTATGACCGCGACGCGCGCAAGCTCCAACCGCTGCCCGGGGCCGACGACCCGCGCTACGTGCAGACCAACGCCGTCTGGAGCCCCGACGGCAGGTACCTGGTATTCGCGCGGGCCGAGGCGAAAGATCCATTCCCGGCCGACGGCAAAATGGCGGCCTACGCCAACGACCCCGCCGAAGTCCCGATGCAGTACGATCTGTACCGCATCCCCTTCAATGACGGCAAAGGCGGCCAGCCCGAGCCCATTGCCGGCGCCTCCCGCAACGGCATGAGCAACAGCTTCCCGAAGATTTCGCCGGACGGCCGCTGGATCGTCTTCGTACAGGCCCGCAACGGGCTGTTGATGCGCCCCGACAGCCAGCTCTACATCGTCCCGGCGGCGGGCGGGCACGCACGCCGGATGCGCGCGAATACGCCCTTGATGAATTCCTGGCACAGTTTCTCCCCCAACGGCCGCTGGCTGGTCTTCTCCTCCAAGAGCCGCTCGCCCTATACTCAGATGTTCCTCACTCACATCGACTCGGAGGGGCGCGACTCCCCCGCCATCCTGATCGAGAATTCCACTGCCAGTAATCGCGCCGTCAACATCCCCGAGTTTGTGAACGTGCCTCCGGCCGGCATCGCGCGCATCGAAGTGCCGGCGGCCGACTTCTACCGCCAGTTCGACGTGGCCGCGGATCTGACCAAGAAGGGCGAGTACGCCGCCGCCATTGCGGAATGGACCAAAGCTCTGGCGATGAACACCGGCGATGCGCGCGCCTACAACAACTTCGGCATGAGCCTGGCGGGAACAGGCAGGGTGGAGGAAGCCATCGCGCAATATCAGCACGCCCTTGCGCTCACACCCGCTTACCCCGAAGCGCACAACAATCTGGGGAACGCGCTGGCCGGCACGGGCCGCCTGGAAGACGCCATCGGGCAATACCGGCAGGCGCTGGCGAGCGACCCCGCCTCCGCCGACGCCTACAACAATCTGGGGACGGTGCTGATGCAACAGGGGCGCCTGCGCGACGCGATTGGGCAGTTCGAGGCCGCGCTCGCGATCCGCGCGGATGACGCCGAGGCGCACAACAATCTCGCCAGCGCCCTGTCGGCGGGAAACCGTCTCGAAGAGGCCATCGCCGAGTGCCGGAAGGCCATCCAAATCAATCCCGCGTACACCGGCGCCTACAACAATCTCGGCGCCGTGCTGGCGCGGCAGGGCAAGCTCTACGAAGCCATCGTGCATTTCCGCAAGGCACTCGAGTTGAACCCCGGCGGCGCACAGGCGGAGGCCAATCTGGGGTCCGCGCTGCTGGCCCAGGGCAAGTTCGACGAGGCCATTTCGCATCTGGAGAGCGCCCTCGCCGCCGGTCCGGAGACGGCCGACCTGCACAATAACCTGGGGATGGCCCTGGGCGAGAAGGGGCGTGCCGGCGAAGCAATTCCACACTTTGAGAAGGCCGTCACCCTGGACCCCGCGAATTGGAATGCGCACGCCAATCTGGGACGCGCCTACTCCTCCGGGCAGCGGTTTGACCAGGCCATCCTGCAATACGAAAAGGCGCTGGAGCAGAATCCCGGTTCCGCGGAATTGCACAGCCAGCTTGGCTATGCGCTGGCCAACCGGAACCGCGTCGCGGAAGCCATTCCGCATTTGGAACGCGCGCTCGAGATCTCTCCCGGCCTGGTGGACGCGCGCTACTATCTGGGCGCGGCGCTGATGATGAACGGCCAGAGAGCGCCGGCGCTCGCCGAGTGGCGGCAGGCGCTGCGCCAGGATCCGGACAATCTCCGGGTGCTCAACGACACTGCCTGGGTGCTGGCCACGTGCGCCGACGCCGCCATTCGCAACGGCGCCGAGGCCGTCGCTCTCGCCGAGCACGCCGCGGAGATTACCTCCGGACGCGAAGCGTCGGTGCTCGCGACGCTGGCGGCTGCCTACGCGGAAACCGGCCGTTTCGACAGGGCTGTGGAGTTGGAGAGCCGCGCGACGGACCTGGCGGCCCGGGAAGGAAACGCTGTCCTGGCGGCAACACTACGTTCCCGGTTGACACTGCTGCAGGCGAGGAGTCCGATTCGACAGCCTTGATTCCGTACGGGAGAAGGCCCGCTAAAGAGGGTCCGCAGGCTGAAGCCCAATGCCGCTTTCTTTGGCTGTGGGGCGGACCCCCTGGTCCGCCGGGGTCCCCTCGGGGGAGCGCCCTCGTCGGCCTTCCTCGCTTTCTGCCGGATCTTGATGCTATTGGCGAAAGCGGGACGAGGGCGTCCCGCGCGGACCAGGGGGTCCGCCCCACAATAAATGCAGAATCGCAAAGTAAGTGGCCTTTGGCTTAAGCCTGGCTTAAGCCTGCCCCGCCAAACGAACCGATCGTCTCGCTCCGTGCAACGGAGTGTCCCGCCTCTACTTCTTTTTCGGGGGAGCTTTGGCCGGCGTATCTTCCTCGCCCGGCGGAGGTGCACTGGCGCTCCGGCCGCCGCCCGAGGGGAGCTTCCAGCCATCGAACGAGGGCCCGTTCTGGAAGAACTTCGAGTCCTTGCTGAGCGGATTGCCTTTGGCGTAATTGGCGTTGGCCTGGCCGAAGATCTTTCCCGCCCGCAGCGTGTCGTCGTGAACCTTGTTCATCAGCATTTGATACCGGTCGTCGGTCTGCGGGAACCCCGAGAACACGCTCAGGTCGTTGTTGCCGATGATTACGACGTCGACGCCCGGCACCGACGCGATGTCATAAGCGTTGGCCACGCCGGTGGGAGTTTCGATCATGATCACCACCAGCATATTGTCATTGATCGTGTGGGCGTAGTCGATGCCGTTGATGCCCCAGATGCTGCGCGCCTGTCCCTGGCCGGAACTACGCCGCGCCACCGGTGGATAGCGCGCCCACTTGGCCGCCTCACGCGCCCGATCCACATCGTCCACGGTGGGGACAATGACGCCCAGCACACCAATATCGGTAGCGTGCTGGATGTGCCATTCCTGTGCGTCCGGCAGGCGGATCATGGGAATAGCACCGGCGTGCGGGCAGGCCGCGATCATGGCCTCTATGTCTTTGAACTCCAGCGTGCTGTGCTGCATTTCAAACCAGGTGTAGTCGAAATGCTTGGCCGCTTCGCAGTATCCTGCGATATCGAACTTGGACTGCGTGAAGCTGAAGACCTGCTTGCCTTCCAGGAGCTTTTGCTTGACGGTGTTATAGAGTGGCGGATGGGCCGCCGACTGTGCCAGCGCCGGAATACCCAGCAGCGCGGCGGATACAACCAAACTGAACGTGGATGAGAATCTCATCGTCGATTATCCTTTCCAAAAACGAGTCCAAAACGGGACCAACCAGGGGATTGCGAGCGCTACCAGTTCGGCCGGCGTCCCTCTTGCGCCGGCTGCGGCCACAATGTACTGCCGGCCGGCGATGATCGCGGCAGCGCCATCTCGTAAATGACCGTTCCGGTCTTCTTGTCAATCGCCCGGATCATTTTACCACCCGCCTCGGGCCCGCGTTGAACAGGCCGGAACATCCGGTGGTCTGGTTCTGTAATCTCACGTTCTGGAAATGGGACTTTGGCGAATGCATTTCATCTTTCATGGGCCGGTTTCATTTCTAGTGAAGGCGGTTGACGAGCGCCCTTGAGTTCGATACAGTTTGGCACGAATGGTCGCGCGTCAAACGGGGAAGGAGAAGCAAACGATGTCCGATAAAAGGCAATCCCGCCGGCAGTTCCTCGGAGCTTCCACCGGCGTTACCGCCGCTGTGGCAGCGGCGCTCGCGGATCCGCCGCACGCCGCTGCGCAGTCGGCCGGAGTCAAGAAGGCGGATCTTCCCGATCTGACTATCAAGGAAGTAAAAGTTTACGTAGCGGACCTTTCCAATTTTCGCCGGCTGAACTCCACCGAGACCGGCGAGATTCTTTCGGTAGTGACCAATAGCGGTCACGAGGGGAACTACACCATCGGAAACCGCGGCCTGACGCCGAACTGGCTGGAATGGGCCAAGCCGGCGTTGCTGGGCAAGAACGTCATCGACCTGCTGCCCACCATCACGGCCACTACCGGCACGAAGGAAGTTTTCGGTTTCAGCGGCGGCCGCTCCGGAGCGCCCGGCGGAGGCCGTGGCGGCGCGAATGCCGCGGCCGGCGGAGGCCGTGGTGGCGCAAATGCTGCGGCCGGCGCTGGAGGCGGCGGTATGGGCCGCGGCGGTGGCTCCTGGCCCAACTTCTACACTGCCGCAGCCGAGATCTGCATGTGGGATATCCTCGGCAAAGCCGTCAACCGCCCCATCTACAAACTCCTGGGCGGCGCCAAAGGCCGCGTGATGGCTTATGCCAGCTCCCAGCATCTGCCCAACGTCGAGGACTATATCGCCGACGCGCTCAGCGCCAAAGAGCAAGGCTATAAAGGATACAAGATCCATCCCGGCGGCGGGCAGAAGAGAACCGGTCCGCCGATCCCTGCGTATTTCGGCCACATCGAGGAGATCAAGACCATCCGCAAAGCCGTGGGCGACGATTTCGTTCTGGCGCACGACCCGGTGCAGCGCTACAACCTCTTCGAGGCCCTGAAAGTGGGCCGCGTGCTCGACGACCTCAACTACGCGTGGTTTGAGGACCCCATCCCCACCACCGATCTGGAAGGCCTGGTGGAGCTGAACCGCGCTCTCGACCTTCCGCTCCACGTCGGCGAGTTCCTGACCTCCATCTCCGGTTTCGCCGAGTATATCCGCCGCGGCGCGCTCGACGTGGCGCGGTTGATCGCGG
Organism: Candidatus Sulfopaludibacter sp. SbA4; assembly: GCA_900290305.1. Lineage (GTDB taxonomy): Bacteria > Acidobacteriota > Terriglobia > Bryobacterales > Bryobacteraceae > OMOG01. The sequence goes on along the minus strand of OMOG01000033.1, from coordinate 12,856 downwards.
ACAACGTGGGCGGCATCAGCGGATCCATGCGGGTGGGCGCACTGGCGGATGCCTTCAACCTGGAATGCACGCCGCACAACTGGGGCAATCCCACCGACCTCGCGGTGCACTTCCACCTGGAGTTGGCGATGCCCAACGCGTACTGGTTCGAGATGCCGCATCCCGCCACCGCGGTGGACCGTCCCTATCAGGCGCAGTTCCGCATCGATAAAGATGGCTATGTGCTCGCGCCCACGGAGCCGGGGCTCGGCTATCCGATCGATCGCAATGCGCTTGACAAGTTGATGAAGAGGATCGACCGTTAGGAAGGAGAGGAATCGATGAAGGATCATTCGCAAGCTTCCGGAAGAAGGGAATTCCTGCAGACATTCCTGCAGACGGCGGGCGGCGGCGCCTTGGGCCTGGCGTTGGCCGGCAGCGGCCATGCTGCCGTCGCGAAGCCGTTGCGGGGCGTTTTTCCCATTGGCCAAACGCCCGTCACCCAGTCCGATAAGCTCGATCTGGACTGCCTCCAGAACGAAGTCAAATTCTGCAACCGTTACAAGGTCCACGGCTTCGCCTGGCCGCAGATCGCCAGCGGCTGGACGACTCTTTCCGAAAAGGAAAGGATGGATGGCGCCGAAGCCATCCTCGCCGCCGGCAAGGGCGGCAAGACGTCGCTCGTGATCGGGGTCCAGGACAAGGACGGCAACATCGACAAGGCGATCGCGTATGCCAAACACGCCGCGAAGAACGGCGCCGATGCCATCATCTCGCTGCCTCCCGAGAAGGCAGACGACAAGGCCATGATGGAATACTACAAAACCATCGGCCAGGCGACGGACCTGCCCATGATCGTGCAAACCCAGGGCGACATCAGCGTGGACATCGTGGTCGAGATGGCGAAGCAGATCCCCACCATGAAGTGCGTCAAGGACGAGGCCGGCAATCCCCTGGCGCGCGTGACCGAGATTCGCGAGCGCACCAATGACAAGCTGGCGGTGTTCTCCGGCAACGGCGTCCGCACCATGATCGACGAGATGCGGCTGGGCTTCTCGGGCCACTGCCCCACCACCGTGCTCTCCGACTTTTACGCCGCCGCATTCGATCTCTGGCACGCGGGCAAACGGCGCGAAGCGTTCGATATGTTCGGCCGCATCCAGGCGTTCAACAGCATTACCGGCGCCGCAAGCTATACCATGGTCCTCCGCGGCGTGTTCAAGGAAGACACCAGGACGCGCGGTGGTATGGGCGGCGGTGGCGGCCGCGCCGGTCGAGGCGCAACACCCTCGCTCGACGAGGCCGGCAAGCAGGCGCTGCGCGATGCCTGGGACCAGTTCATGAAGCCCCATCTGCGCGGGTAATTTCGGAACAGGAGGTTCAACATGCAGATCAGAAGGGTAGTGGGATTCGCGATCTGTGCCCTGGCCGGGTTCTCCGGCATCGGGCGGGTCATGTGGGGGCAGACTCCAGCGAGCGGCCGCGGGGCCAACGGCGGAAGCAGCTCCCTTCGTGGTCCGGCGGAAAAGGAGTTGATCTATGTCACTCTCCCCGGAACCCTGGAGGCGTCGCCGGACGCCAATGGAACCGGGATTGTGGTTCTCGACGCCAGGAACAACTACAACTTCGTCAAGCGGATTCCCACCTGGGATGTTCCGGCCAGCCGGAATCCGGAACAGGTTGCGGGCGTTACCGCGAGTCCCGTGACGCAAATGATTTACGTCGCGGCCCGCGGCCGCCTGGGCGCCTGGGACCTCACCACGGAAAAGAAGGTCTGGGAAAACGCCTACGACGGTCAGTGCTGCGAGCGGCCGCAGATATCGCCCGACGGCAAGTTCATGTATGTTGGGTCGGATCTCAAGGACTTCTGGTACGTGGTGGATCCGAAGACCGGCGACCTCATCGCCAAAGTTCAGTCGCCCCTCAGCCCCAACGCGCACAACCTGAATCTCAGCCAGGACGGAAAGACCGCTTTCATGTCACCCAATGGCAAAGTCATGGGGATCGCCGATACCGCCACGCACAGACTCACCCGGACCATCGCGTTCCCCGACAACATCCGCGTCTTCGTGCTGAATCACGATTCCTCGCTCATCTATTCCAATACCAACAACCTGCTTGGTTTTGTAATCGCGGATGTGAAGAGCGGACAAATCATCCGGAAAGTGGAGGTCCAGGGTTTCGGCTGGCCCGAGAACTGGAACGTGACACCCCGCCCCCGAATCCCCCACGGCTGTCCCAGCCACGGAATTGCGTTGACCAACGACGAGAAGGAAATCTGGCTGGCCGATGGGCTGAACAACTGCATCCACATCTTCGACAACACGAAGATGCCGCCGCGGCAGATCCAGAGCATCAAAACTACTGCCGGTCCCTACTGGATCACCGTCGGTCTGGATGGAACGCTGGCCTATGTATCTTCCGGAGACGTCATCGACATGAAGACCCGCAAGATCGTGGGACAGATGAAGGACGAGTACGGCCGGACGATGCACAGTGAGAAGCTTCTGGACATGGTCTTCACCAACGGCAAACTGACGCGCGTCGCGAATCAGTTCGGTAACGGTCTGGCGATGCCGTCCGCGGCGGGCGATCCCCGGTCGACTCAAAGGAATTAGCGGCAATACTGTTCACTTTGCCGCGACCTGTGGGGCAGGTTTGGGGCAGGTTGTCAACCTGCGGCGGGTTGCCAACCCGCCTTCCGGCGCCGTCCGCGCTCTCGCAACCCAAAGTGAACAGTATTGGAATTAGCGGATGCGCATTTGCTTGCTCATAACGGCGGCAGTCGCCTTTTGTGGCGGCCTCCTGGCCCAGACATCTGGCGAGGACGCCGCCGACAAGCGGGCGCTTGACGCGGTCTGCGGCGCGTGTCACTCGGTCAGCCTGGTTGCCGGTCTCCGCTCGGAACCCGAGTGGATGGAAACCGTCGAGCAAATGGTGGGGCTGGGCGCCAGAGGTTCGGACGAGCAGTTTGACCGGCTCGTCCGGTTTCTCCTTCGGAATTTGACGAAGGTCAATGTGAATACCGCGGCCGCGTCCCAGATCGCCCCGGTCCTCGACATCAGCGGCGCCGTGGCGGCGGCCGTCGTCAAGCGTCGCACCGAGATCGGCAAGTTTCAGTCACTCGACGAGCTGAAGAAGATTCCCGGCGTGAACGGAGATAAACTCGAGGCGCGCAAGGACCGCATCGTCTTTTGAAACACAAGTTCGTTTTCCGGAAGCCGCGGTCTACATCGACGGCCGCCGTACTTACTGCGCCATCCAGGTGCCGCTTGCCTGCCACCCGGTATTGTTCCCCTCGGCCGCATCCCGCGCCGCGAGGTAGAAGATCAGATTCGGACCGAAGCCGGAATTGAACCTGATACTCAGTGACAAGCTGAGATTGTTCCCGCTCGGGGCCACCGCGCTGTTTCCCCAACTGACTGCGCACTGGCTGTTACTGAGCGTGCCGCCGGCAGCCATGCTCTGGCCCGGCAGCAGTCCATCGCCGTTGTCGTTCACCAGGTACAGCAGGTTGAACGGCCGCGCATAGGCCAGGTAGCAGGCGTGCCGGCCATCCAGGGCGCTGTTGACCAAAATGTTTTCAACCCCCAGGTCCTGATACCCCTTGGTGTCCGAAAAGTTGAACGTGTAAGCCGTAGGGCCGAAGCCTGCGCCATACGCAGGCGTGATGCCGGTCACCGCGGTAGTTGTGGTTTGTGCCGCTCCCGGTACTTGCCATACTCCCAGCGGCGCCCACCCGGAACTGTTTTGCGAGATATCTCCCGCTGCCAGGTAGAGAATCTTATTGCCGCCGAACGCAGTCGTGAATGTCACGGCCAAAGTCAGTGTGAGCGTATTGCCACTGCCGTTGGCCGAAGTCAGTCCGACCGTGCACTGACTGTTCTGGATCGTGCCGGAGCTGCCGAGCGTCACTTTTCCCGCATATGGGCCCTCGGCCTTTCCCGCATCGTTTACCAGATAAAGCGTGCTGGATGGAACTGCGTACGCCAGATAGCACGCACTCCGCCCGTCGATGAAATTGTTGATGAGCACATTCACTACCCCGAGGTCCTGCCAGCCGCGAGGATCGGTGAAAGTGAACACCATCGTCTGGCTGGCCCCGTTCCCCGACTGCGGACTCGCTGCGGACGGTTCGGGTGGCGGGGCCAACGTCTGCGGTGTGACCAGGTACACGGCTCCGCCCAAGCCCGTGAGCGCAATTTGCCCCTTGTCGTTAATGCCCGCCGGGTGGCCGGCGCTTATTTCGCCGCTCACGTCGCCCAGGTCGTATGTGATCCCTCCCGTGTACAAGAATGGCGTTGTGAGGGCTGCTCCGTATTGGTCCGTGCCGAAATTCAGGAGTCCCACCACTTGCCCGCTGGCATTCATCGCGCTCGCGGCCATGGAAACCGCTCCTGAAGGCAGCGGGATCGAGCTGACCGTACCTGTCGTGCCATTGGGTGACCCCGGCGTCCAAAGAAAGACCTGGCCCTGGCCGCTCTGGCCAACGATCACGCCGCTCTTGTTGATCGCCACCAGGGTGGCGTTAGCGGGCAGCCCGTTGGGTTGCGTGAAACTGCCGGAGGTCGTATTGGGCGCCGACGGTGTAAACAGCGTGGGCGACGAAGGGATCGCCTGCCCGAAATCGTTGATGCTCTGATCGCCGAGCCGGCTATCGCTGAACGTGGTCCCGGTGGTTCCGTTGGCCGCCGCCGGCGTCGAGATGGCGCCGATATAGGATGGGCCGTTAATCGCGCCCAGGATTTGCCCGAAGCTATTGACGCCGGTAGCGGCCGTATTCCCGGAACCGAAGACCGCCATCATGCTCCCCGTGGTAGCGTTCGCCGCCACTGGTTGCCACAGAAAGGCCTGAGTCGCGTTTCCGGGCGTGACCGTGATCGTCCCCACAACTTGTCCGAAATCGTTGATCGCGCGGGCTTCAATCACGGGCGTTCCATTCTCCGCCACCGGCAAACTGCCCAGATCGGTCAGGTTTCCGGACGTGCCATTGGCCGTGTTCGGCGTCCATAGCAGCGCTCTGGTGGGGCTCAGCGCGATGTTCTCTGCGACCTGGCCGAAATTGTTGATCGCTACGGCCTGGCCGCTCGCCACAATCTGCGTCACCGCATAGCCACCCGGCGGCACGCCAAGATCGGGAATAAAATCCGCCGTGATGGTTTGCGGACCGTTCATGACCACCTTCCCCGGTCCCGCCTGCGCGAACGCCCACGGCGGAGCGAAACTAAACAGACGGTAGCCGCTGGCCGGCGTCGCGGTCACGGTTACGGTGCTGCCGTAGTCGTACCATCCACCGCCCGACACCGTCCCGCCCTGCGCGGGATTCACCGTCGTCAGGTAGACCTGAGTGGTGAAATAAGCCATATACACCGCGCTCTGACCCGATGCCACAAAGGTCCGGGGATTGGCCGTACTGCCATCCCCCCACATGCTGAACGACACCTGCTCACCGGTCTGCGGATAGAACGGCGAGGAGAAACTGACTGTACAGCTTGCCCCCGTCGTCCAGGTCAGGTTTGTGTAGGGATTGTTGTAAGCGCCGGCGCCGCACCCGGTGCCACTCACGATGAAGGTTGCCGCGTACGTCGTGTTCTCGGCGATAGTGATCGAGACCTGAGCCGACAGGCTGCCGGCAAACAAGGTGAGTACCAAAGGGGCGAGGAAGAACTTAATCGGAGGCATGGGTCCCAAAAGCCTTTCAGCCCCATTGTACACCCTGCGTTTCTCAAGCTCGCAGGCGCGCCAACTCCGCGCTGGTCTTCGATCCGGTTACGTGTCCTGAAACCCATTGGCTTCGATCACGCCGGGGTGTAGAATCCCCATTGGGCCGATTCGGTATGTTCAGATCCGTTGTTGCTTTCCTTCTTCTAGCCAGTTTGCCGCAGTCAAATGAAGCTGCCGACTGACTGTCCGCGAGCCCAGCGGACCGGACGAAAGCACCATGCGGCGATTCTGCCGTTACGTGTCGCCTCATTCCGCCTATTGCTGCTTGCCGCGCTCCCGATAGATCATGTGGCGCCCCGGCTGACTTCGCAAGATCAGCCGAACATCGAAGCGGAACGGGACCAGCCCGGCAAAGCTGATCCGCCCAAAATCCGGGTGGGCGGGACTCAGGACGTAGTTCAGCTCGCCGACAATGACGGATGGAATCGCTAGGACTGCGGATTTCCGCTGTTCTACCCACTCGTCTCCAATGCGCCTGGTCGCAAGCTGTTCCCGAGGATTCAGTGTTGCCCAGTTCTCAGGTAGATAGGCCGCATTCACCTTCTCAACCGGGATATCGTCGGGGATGTCCGCCGCGCCCAGAACATATTTGTCCGGCAGCGACGAGGACAAGTGGACAAGGATCTCAAGCTCAGCCAATGAGCGGTTCTCGCTCGTGTATAGTACCCGCGTTCCTTTGGAGCGCAAAGGCAGCGGCGCGGCACCATACGGGCCAGGAACTGTTCGCGCCGCGGCCGTTTTGCGCGAGATCCTCGAAAGTTCCAGCGGCCACCAACTTGGCGCGCTCCCTCTCCGTCATATGCTGGATAGATGCTCCCCTCCGGCACAACCGAAACGCGCGCATCAGCCGAGGACACCGTATTCGATACGGGTCAGCACTTCTTCGGCTTCTTGGAAGCCCTCTTCGGTTGCCGCAGCTTCAAGCGGTGTCTGGCCGGCCAGGGACGGGTTGGGAGTTTGCAACCAGCCTAATGCCTTCTCTTGATTGGCGAACACCTCGCCCGCACGCACGGAGAGCGTGATGAATCGCCCGGGCGGAGGTGGTTCCATGTCGGTTTTCGTCGGTGTTGTCGCCACAACGCAACCTCATTTCCAATATACGCAGTTCGAGTCTGTTGTGAACGCCCATAAGAGCTTCAGAGGTTTACTGAAATTTTTCTGGGACGCGATCACGCTCTGCGTTCCAGGCGACGACACGCTCATTCTCCACGTCATCCGCGGCAGCCGGGATCTTGGAGATCTCCTGTCAGACTGACGCCGGAGAGCCTCATGAAGGATCGTCTGTCCGGGTGCCACAAAAGCCCTGATTCGCCCCCTCCGAAAATCACGGTCACCGCGGAACCAACTTTATTTTTCAAGACCCTTTCGCTGATTCTAAAACTACTTATTCCCACCCACACGGCGCCGCACCCCCTGCCCCCGCATTTCTGTCTGCTAGCTTTAAATCAGGAGGAGATCTAGTGCCTGGCAGGGGAACCAGCCGTTCCGGCCGGATTCAGCGGGCCATGCAGCGAAACCCCTCACTTTTGAGCGGTTTCTCCCGTAAGTTGTTGAATTCTAATCTGACCGGCCGCTCATTTTGAGCGGTTTTCCGTTTGTGGGAGGGAACATTTGCGGAACTGGTCGAGCCGGGAGACGCATATTGTAAAAACGACCCTCCAGATGCGTCTCCCGATTTCGGCCGGCCTCCGCAATCGATAGAAGGACAAGGGGTTACGACGACTTGAAAAATAAACTGACACACCCGAAAAAGATGCGTCTCCCGGCCGGAAGCCTATTCCGCCCCTGCCGTCCCCACCAGCTCCAGAAACGCCCGCGCCGCCCCATTGAACTTCTTCCGCCTCCGATGCACGATCCCCACCGGCCGCACCAATTCGGGCGCGTGCAAAGGCACGGCCACCAGCCGTCCCTGCTCGATCTCGGCCTGCATCGTGCGCGCCGGAAGTATGCTGATCCCCGACCCCAGCGCCACCGCTTCCTTGATCGTCTGGATGTTGTCGAAGTGCATCAGCAGGTTCACCTCGATCGCGTTCGCCCGGAAGAACCGGTCCAGCTCGCGGCGAATCTGCAGATCCTCGTCGAACCCGATGAAGTTCTCGCCGTTCAAGTCCGCCGGAAACACCTCCGCGCGCTCCCCCAGCCGGTGCGAGGGAGGCGCCGCCAACTGCATCTCCTCGTCCCTCCACGGAATGGCGGCGATCTCGCGGCTCGATTCCGGATAGCTCACCAGCCCCAAATCGGCCGTGTCGTCGCGCACCGCCTCGTAGATCTTGTCGGGCCGCATGAATTCCACGTGCAGATGCGCGCCCGGATAGCGCCGCGAAAACTCCTCTTGCAGCCGGCTCATCTCCGAAAGCCCGATCGAGTAGATCGACGCCACCCGTACCGTGCCCGCCACGTCTCCCTTCAGCGCCTCAAGGCCGAGGGAAAATTCCTCCTCGCGGCGCAGCACGTCGCGGCAGAATTCCGCATAGAGCTTACCGGCCTCGGTCAGCACCAGGGGCCGCTTGGTACGGTCGAATACAGTCAGCCCCAGGCGCCGCTCCACCTCCTGCACGTGCTGGCTGGCCGCCGACTGGCTTACCCCGCAGTGCGCCGCACCCTTGCTCATGCTGCGCGTAGCGGCTATCTCCCTGAAAAGCTTGCATTCCCAAAGCGGCATGGAGTCAAGAATACCATAAGTATGGCTAATTGTAGAAACAAAATATTTCCCTGTTGCCTAATACTAACAACGCTGTTACACTGGCAGACAAGCCAACCACCGTTCGGCCACCATCCCGCTACCGGACTACCCTTCGGAGCGGCCGGTTCCCAAGACCACCATGAAGTGATGCACCATGAGTGATTCCACTGTAACCAGCAGTCTACCTGGGGCCCAAGGTCTCTACGACCCCCGCCACGAGCACGACGCCTGCGGTATCGGCTTCGTCGCCAGCGTCAAGGGCCAGAAATCTCACGACATCATCGTCAAGGGCATCCAGCTCCTGATCAACCTGACCCACCGCGGCGCCTGCGGCTGCGATCCGGAAACCGGCGACGGCGCCGGCGTACTCATCCAGATCCCCCACAAGTTCTTTGCCAAGGAGTGCGCCACGCTCGGCTTCACCCTGCCGCCCGCCGGTGAATACGGCGTCGGCATGACCTTCCTCCCCGTCGAGCCGCATCATCGCCTGCAATGCGAAGGCATCATCGAGCGCATCGTGCGCGAAGAGGGGCTCACCGTGCTCGGCTGGCGCGACACCCCCACCGAAGGCACGGCCATCGGCCGCGTGGCCTATGCGTCCCGGCCCTACATCGAGCAGATCTTTGTGGCGCGCGCCCGCGGCATGAACGAAGACCAGCTCGAGCGCAAGCTCTACATCGTCCGCAAGCGCGCCGAGAGCGAAATCGCCGCCTCCGACCTCCCCGACCCGGAAAAGGGCTTCTTCTACATCCCCTCGCTTTCCGCCCGCACCATCGTTTATAAAGGTCTGTTGCTGGCGCCCCAGATCGCGAATTTCTATCCCGAGCTGAGCGACCCCGACGTGGTCAGCGCCCTGTGCCTCGTGCACCAGCGCTTCTCTACCAACACCTTCCCCACCTGGCAGCTCGCGCACCCCTACCGCTACATCGCCCACAACGGCGAGATCAATACCCTGCGGGGCAACGTGAACTGGATGCACGCCCGCCAGTCCATACTCGAATCCGAGCTGTTCCACGACGACATCAAGAAGCTCTTTCCCATCATCCAGCCGAACGGCAGCGACTCCGCCGCCTTCGACAACGCCCTGGAGCTTCTGGTGATGTCCGGCCGCTCGATCGCGCACGCCATGGCCATGCTGATCCCCGAAGCCTGGGCCAAGAACGAGCACATGAACCCGCAGAAGCGCGCCTTCTACGAATATCACGCCTCCCTCATGGAGCCCTGGGACGGCCCCGCCGCCATCGCCTTCACCGACGGCCGCTCCATCGGCGCCACGCTCGACCGCAATGGCCTCCGCCCGGCGCGCTACCTGGTCACGCACGACGACCTGATCGTCATGGCCTCGGAGACCGGCGTCCTCCCGGTCAAGCCCGAAAACGTCAAGCTCAAGGGCCGCTTGCAGCCGGGCAAGATGCTGCTCGTCGATACCGTCGAGGGCCGCCTCATCTCCGATCGCGAGATCAAGCGCGCGCTCTACGGCCGCAATCCCTATCAGCTCTGGATCAAGGAAAACCAGATCACCCTCGACCAGCTTGCCGAGCCGCAGCGCGAGCACCCCAGCGATCCCAAGACCCTGCTCGTCCGCCAGCGCGCCTTCGGCTATACCGACGAAGACCTCCGCATCGTCCTGGGGCCCATGGCCGAAAAGGGCGAGGAGCCGGTCGGTTCCATGGGCACCGATACGCCGCTCGCCTGCCTCTCCGACAAGCCGCAGCCGCTATTCAACTATTTCAAACAGCTCTTTGCTCAGGTCACCAATCCTCCCATCGACCCCATCCGCGAAGAGATGGTCATGTCTCTCACCAGCTATATCGGCACCGAGCGCAATATACTTGATGAGACTCCCCTGCATTGCCACACGCTGAAACTGCCGCACCCCATCCTCACCAACCGCGACCTCGAGAAACTGCGCCGCGTCTCGCAGGGCGATTTCCTGGCCACTACGCTGCCCATGCTCTTCGCCGTCGAAGAGGGTGAGAAGGGGCTGGAGCGCGCGCTCACCCAGCTTTGCCGCCGCGCCTCCCTGGCCATCCAATCCGGCTACACGTTGCTCATTCTCTCCGACCGCGGCGTGGATGAGGATTACGCTCCCGTTCCCAGCCTCCTGGCTTTGACCGCCGTCCATAACCACTTGGTCCGTGAGGAGACCCGCACCCAGGTGGCGCTCATCATCGAATCGGGCGAACCGCGCGAGGTCATGCACTTCGCCCTGTTGATCGGCTACGGCGCGAGTGCCGTGAATCCTTACCTCGCCATCGAAACCGTAGGCCTGGGCGACCCCAAGCAAAACTTCATCAAGTCAATCAACAAGGGCCTGCTGAAGACCTTCAGCAAGATGGGCATCTCCACCCTCCAGAGCTACCGCGGAGCGCAGGTATTCGAAGCCCTCGGCCTGAATAAGGACCTCATCGACCGCTACTTCACCGGCACCGCTTCGCGGATCGCAGGGGTGGGGCTCGGGGTCCTGGCCGAAGAGGCCATCCTCAAGCATCGCCACGCCTTCTATCCGGTGACGGAGTTCGACACCGAGCTTGCGGTCGGCGGCAACTATCAGTACCGCGTGCGCGGCGAGTATCACCTGTACAACCCGCAAACCATCGCCAAGCTGCAGCACGCCGTCCGCCTGGAAACCGCCAGCGCGCAAACCTTCCAGGAATACACCGACCTCCTGGATAAGCAAAGCCGCCAGCTCTGCACCCTCCGCGGCCTCCTCGAAATCAAGCCGTCCTCCGAGCCAATCCCCATCGAAGAGGTCGAGCCCGCCGCCGAAATCGTGAAGCGATTCGCCACCGGCGCCATGTCGTTCGGCTCCATTTCGAAGGAAGCGCACGAGACCCTGGCCATCGCCATGAACCGCATCGGCGGCAAGTCCAATACCGGCGAGGGCGGCGAGGACGAAGCGCGGTACGGCACCGAGCGGCGCAGCGCCATCAAGCAGGTCGCCAGCGCGCGCTTCGGCGTCACCACCAATTACCTGGTGAACGCCGACGAGCTGCAGATCAAGATGGCGCAGGGAGCCAAGCCCGGAGAGGGCGGCCAGCTTCCCGGCCACAAGGTGGATGAAACCATCGCGCGCGTGCGGCACTCCATCCCCGGGGTGGGTCTCATCTCTCCCCCGCCGCACCACGACATCTACTCCATCGAGGATCTCGCCCAGCTCATCTACGATCTCAAAAACGTCAATCCCAACGCGCGCATCTCGGTCAAGCTGGTGGCCGAGGTGGGCGTCGGCACGGTGGCCGCGGGCGTTGCCAAAGCGCACGCCGACGTGGTCCTGATCTCTGGCGATTCGGGCGGCACGGGCGCCTCGCCGCTCAGCTCCATCAAGCACGCCGGCGTTCCTTGGGAGCTGGGCCTCGCCGAAACGCACCAGGTGCTGGTGTTGAACGACCTCCGCGGCCGCATCCGCGTGCAGACCGATGGCAAACTCCAGACCGGCCGGGATGTCGCCATCGCCGCGCTGCTGGGCGCCGAGGAGTTCGGTTTCTCCACCGCGCCGCTGATTTCCATGGGCTGCATCATGATGCGCAAATGCCACCTCAACACCTGCCCGGTGGGTATCGCCACGCAGGATCCCGTGCTGCGCGCCAAGTTCCAGGGCAAGCCCGAGAACGTCATCAACTTTTTCTTCTTCATCGCCGAACAGGTACGGCGCTATATGGCCCAGATGGGCTTCCGCACCTTCAACGAAATGGTGGGCCGCGTCGATATGCTCGAAACGCGCCCGGCCCTGGAAGGACCACGGCTTGAGCCAGGCGCTCGATTACATGCTGATCGACCACGCCCGCGACGCCCTCGAAAACGGCACTCCCATCGAGATCAAGATGCCCATCCGCAACGTCCATCGCACCGTGGGCGCCATGCTCTCCGGTGAAATCGCGCGGCGTTACGGCTCTGCGGGGTTGCCCGACAACACCATCCAGTTCCAGTTCACCGGTTCCGCCGGCCAGAGCTTCGGAGCGTTCCTCGCCAAGGGCGTGACCCTGGAGCTCGAAGGCGATGCCAACGATTACGTCGGCAAGGGCCTCTCCGGCGGCCGGCTGGTGGTCTATCCGCCGCGCCGTTCCACCTTCCTGCCCGAGGAAAACATTCTCATCGGCAACGTGGCTCTCTACGGCGCCACCAGCGGAGAGGCATTCTTCAACGGTATGGGGGGCGAGCGCTTCGCCGTCNNACCGCCGTGGTGGAGGGCTTGGGCGACCATGGCTGCGAGTACATGACGCGCGGACTGGTCGTGGTGCTGGGCAAATGCGGCCGCAACTTCGCCGCCGGAATGAGCGGCGGCCTGGCCTACGTGCTCGACGAAAAAGGCGACTTCGCCGAGAAGCGCTGCAACCGCGCCGCCGTCGATCTGGAGCCCGTCCCCGCCGAGGATGGCCCCCAGCTTTACCAACTGATCGCGCGCCACGTCGAGTCGACCGCCAGCCCCCGCGGCAAATGGATCCTCGAAAACTGGGAACAGATGCTCCC
>OMOG01000321.1 GCA_900290305.1 Candidatus Sulfopaludibacter sp. SbA4 | reverse complement strand
CACGCGCGCTGCAGTTGCCAGGCGTTGAGCCGGCTCGCGAAGCGGTGAATCTTCACATAGTCCAGCTTCTCTGCCACCTCCGGCCCCAGGTATGCCCGGCACACGCCGGCGTAGTCGGCCGCCTGGAATTCCCCAATACCCCACGACCAGGCCCGCCGCGCGATAGGTCCGGGAGCCGAAGCTGACGTGGCAAAGACCAGCGTCTTACCCGCCGCGGCCGCCTCGTTGAGCAGCGCTTCGGCGGGAGCATCCAGCAGGTTAGGCCGCGGATAGCTGCCGCAGCCACTGTCCACGTTGGTAACGGCTTGCAGATCGTCGACCATCACGATCTCGGACACCGCCAAAGCCTGTTGGACCATTTCGAGAAACGCCTCCTCGATGGCCAGCGGGTGCCGTGTTTCGAGTTGCGCGAGAAACTCCCACGCATTCAGCAGGGCGCCGCCGCAGGCAGCTTGCAACTGCTTGAGGATGGTAGTCTTACCCATTCCCGGAGCACCCCAGAGTACAAAGACTCCGCCGCCCGGGACTTCCCGGATCAGCTTGTCCGCAGCCTCCCGCTGTGCGGGAGTCAGAATTACATCCGTAGTTTTCATATAGAAGTCAGTAAACACCCGAGTACGGGCGGTACATGCGCCGGAATACACTGGTACCCGGTGGCTAGTAAGTGAGTTGGTTGGAGTTAGACGCGGGGACGGGAGGCGGAAAGCAGGCTCTCGTCCATTGCATCTATCTCGATTCGGTGTACTGTGTCGGTCAGTAAGTCATTCGTGAATGGCAAAGACGGGCCTCCTTTCCAAAAAGTAAGTTCTTAAGCAAGTTACCACATCAAAGTGGGTCTGGCAAGAGTTTTTTGATTAATTCGTATTCATGCGAACCAAAGACCGCTCCTGACGGTCGCGGCTCCGCTACAGTTGTGCCGATTTCAACACGAGTTACAGAGCCGCGACCGTCAGGGAGCGGTCTTTGCCCGCGGCTTCCTCCCGCCGCCCAGCCAGTGGTAATGTGGATTTTCATGGCTCTCCATCCACTTGCCGGTCAACCGCCCACGCCTTCCATGCTGGTCGACGTCCCGCGCCTCGTCACGGCCTATTACACCGCCAGGCCCGACGCCTCCGAGCCGACTCAAAAAGTGAGCTTCGGCACCTCCGGCCACCGCGGCTCTTCCTTCCACTGCTCCTTCAACGAAGGCCACATCCTGGCGATCACCCAGGCCATCTGCCAGTACCGGCGCGAAAACGCCGTCGACGGCCCCATCTTCCTCGCCAAGGACACCCACGCGCTTTCCGAGCCCGCGTTCGCCACCGCGCTCGAAGTTCTGAACGGCAACGGTGTAGATGTGATGGTCGACCAGGATCTCGGCTACACCCCCACCCCCGCGCTCTCCCACGCCATCCTCACTTACAACCACGAGCGCAAGACTGGGCTCGCCGACGGCATCGTCATCACTCCTTCGCACAACCCGCCCGAGGATGGCGGCTTCAAGTACAACCCGCCCCACGGCGGGCCGGCTGACACCCACGCCACGAAATGGATCGAGAACCGCGCCAACGAGATGCTCGCTGCCGGTCTCGGCGAGGTGCGCCGCTCGTTGTACGCCCACGCACTGGCCGCCTCCACCACGCACCGCCACGATTACGTCTCGAACTACGTGAACGACCTCGGCGCGGTGCTCGACCTCGATGCCGTGCGCGATGCGCACCTTTCCATCGGCGCCGATCCCCTGGGCGGCGCGGGCGTGGCCTACTGGGGTCGTATCGCGGAGCGCTACGGCCTGTCGCTCACCGTGGCGCACAGCAACGTGGACCCGACCTTCCGCTTCATGTCCGTGGATTGGGATGGCAAGATCCGCATGGATTGCTCCTCGCCCTACGCCATGGCGAGCTTGATCGCCATGAAGGACCGGTTCGATATCTCGTTCGCCTGCGATACCGATCACGACCGGCACGGCATCGTGACGCGCAGCGCCGGCCTGCTGAATCCGAACCACTACCTGGCCGCGGCGATCTCGTATCTGTACCCCAACCGGCCGGGATGGCGTGCGGAAGCGGGCGTCGGCAAGACGCTGGTTTCGAGCAGCATCATCGATCGCGTGGCTCATGACCTGGGACGCCACCTGGTGGAAGTGCCGGTGGGATTCAAGTGGTTCGTCGAGGGCCTGCTGGACGGCTCGCTGGGATTCGGCGGCGAGGAAAGCGCCGGCGGCTCTTTTCTGCGCCGCAATGGCACGGTCTGGACCACCGACAAGGACGGTCTCATCCTGGCGCTGGTGTCGTGCGAGATGCTGGCGCGCACGGGCAAAGATCCCGGCGAGATCTACCGCAGCCTCACGGAACGCTTCGGCGCCCCGGTTTACGAGCGCATCGACGCGCCGGCTACACCCGAACAGAAGGCCGTGCTCGCGCGGCTTTCGCCGGAACAAGTAACCGCGAAAGACTTCGCGGGCGATCCGATCGAGGCCATGCTGACGAAGGCGCCCGGCAACGGCGCGCCCATCGGCGGATTGAAAGTGGTGACCCGCCGCGGATGGTTCGCGGCGCGTCCATCGGGGACGGAGAATGTGTACAAGCTCTATGCCGAGAGTTTCGCCGGGGAAGAGCACCTGCGGCAGATTCAGCAGGAAGCCCGCGAGCTGGTCTCGCGGGCGTTGGGCTAGATCTATGTGTCACCGTAAGCCTGAAACCGGAGCGGGTGACGAAGACCCACCTGGCGAAAGTGAAGGGCGACGATCGGGATGGCGCCCGCGGATCCGCAATTTGCGGAACGCAATGCTGGCTCGATTCTGAACCCCAGTCGGGACGCTAGGTCCAATAGGGCTTGGCGTGGTAATAGGTGGAGACTTCGGCGCCCCATGCGCGGTCAGCCATGTCCGGCCAGTGACCCTTGTCGAAACCAGGAGCGCCCTCGAGCAACTTCTTATCGACGTCCAGGATGAACTGTTTTTCACCGGTGTCTATCGTGAGGGCGCTCCAGGGTATGGCAAACAGTTTATCGCCCATACCCAGGAATCCCGCGAACGAAAGAACCGCGTAAGCGACGCGGCCCTTCTCCACGTCGATCATCAAATGTTCGATTGTTCCGAGATCCTCTTTTTGACGGTTTAAGACCTTATCGCCTGTAAGAGTGTCTGCCGCAAGAACACTCTGCATCCACCGTCCTTTGGCATCTCTCGTCTGTGGCATGATGTTTTCCTTTCTTTCGAATTTGGAATTTGGACGAACTACGGATTCGTTGTTTGAGGTCTTGAAATCCGATAATTCATCGGGCGTTCTGTAGGCAGATTTGGGACCAAATCGGAAAATGTGGGTGAACACAAACTGCAAGATCGAGACGCACGCACGCGGGTGCAATTCCTGCCATCCGTGAGGCAGGAATTGCCGTGCGGAGAACCCGTTGGAACCGCTCGCGACGGCACCTGTAGGATTTCTGGTCGATAGCGGAAGGCTGCGCAAACCATCGATAACTTAAGGCTTCGGATCGCCCGCCTTCGGTCCCTTCCCCGCGTCCGCCTTCCCCGCCCGTTTCGCCCGCAGAGCCGAGCCGATCAGGATACCCAGCGGGAGGGACGCCAGAAACGCGTACTTCAGCTTGCGGCTGCGCGGCTTCGGCATTTCCGGATGCAGCACACCGGAATCGTGGGTAACGGCGAGAGGCCTCCCGACCTTCATCTCCTGCAGGTCGTAAGGAAACTGCTTTCCGCAATCCAGGCAAACCACGTAGGTCGCGCCGTGCGGAACCCCCACCTTGCTCACCGGAGTGACCGGACGAGTAAGGCGCCGATGAGAGCACCGGAACACCAGGTTCAGGAGCGAATCGATCATCTCCTATCCCTTCGGGGCATCAGGTTGCCCTTTCCCATTGTGACAGACGGCGCCACGGCCTGGCGGTCCGAAATAATACTGGCAAGCGGGCCGGCATCGGTGTAAGCTGTACCCAAGTGCCTCAGGATCGAATCATCAGCCGCGCACTTGCCGCATTCGTAGCCGCTACGCTGTGCCTTCCCGCGGCTTTCCCCAAAGACAAACCCAGGAAGGGCCCCGACGAGCTGGGCAACTCCGATCCCGGCAAGGGCATCAATTTCTATTCCCTCGAACGGGAGATCGCCCTCGGCAAGCAGATGTCGCGCGAGGTGGAGCGCGAGGCGCGCATGGTCTACGACGGCGCCATCACCGAGTACGTCAACCGCCTCGGCCAGAACCTGGTGCGCAACTCGGAAGCCAAGGTGCCGTTCACCATCAAGGTGATCGATTCCGACGAAGTCAATGCCTTCGCGCTGCCGGGCGGCTACATGTTTGTAAACACGGGCCTCATTCTGAAGGCCGATTCCGAGGCCGAGCTGGCCGGCGTGATGGCGCATGAAATCGCCCACGTGGCCGCGCGCCACGGCACCCGTCAGGCCACCCGCGGCGAGTTGATCAACTATGGCAGCATCCCGCTGGTCTTCCTCGGCGGCTGGGCCGGCTATGCAGTACGCCAGGTTGCGGCCATCGCGCTGCCCATGGGCTTCCTGCGGTTTTCGCGCGGCATGGAGACCGAGGCGGACTATCTGGGCCTGCAATATGTCTACAAGTCGGGCTACGACCCGCTGGCCTATGTGGACTTCTTCGAGAAGATCCAAGCCATCGAGAGGTCGCGCCCGGGCGCCATCTCCAAAGTCTTCTCCACCCATCCCATGACCGGCGACCGGATCCGCCACGCGCAGAAGCAGATTCAGACCGAGTTCAAAGCCCTGCCGGACTACGTGGTGGATACCTCGGAGTTCCACGAGGTGCGCGACCGCCTCGCCAGGATACAGGCCCGCCGCAAAGGGCAGGAGCAGAATGAATACCTCCCCGTGCTGAGACGGCGGACGGCGGCGAGGTCCGGTGCTTCGGCGCCAACCCAATAGCGTTGGCCGGAAGCGTTCGCAACTTAACCAAAGTCGAATTGCGCGCACCGTCGGTCGGTGCTTTACTTTGGATGTGGGCTTGAAATTCTTGGGCGCCCTTTTGTTCGCCTCCGCCTGTTTCGCGCAGCCGCAGCCGTTCGAAATCGGCGGAGCCATCGGCTACGGCGTCTACCGCAACGGGACCATCTTCGGCCCCGGAGCCTCGGCCGAAGCCGGCATTCGCAATCGCTTCGCCGCCGGCTTCGAGGTAGGCGAGGATCTCTACGAGCACTTCTCGGGCGAAATCCGCTACTTGTATCAGGATGGCCATCCTTTTCTTTCCACTTCGAGCGTCAAGAGCGATATGCAAGGCCAGTCCCACGCATTTCACTACGACGTGCTCGTCCACCCCACGCGGCGCGACCGGCGGCTCCGTCCGTTCCTGGCGGGCGGTGTGGGAATCAAGGGTTACATAGTGGCAGGACCGGCGCCATTCCCGCAGGCGCTGCCCAATATCGCCACCCTGGTGACGCACGATGAGTGGAAATTCCTGGTCACCGTCGGCGGCGGAGTGAAGTATCGCCTGTACAAGAACGTGGTGCTGCGCGGCGACTTTCTCGATTACCTGACTGCGTTTCCGAGGCGCCAGATCGCTCCGGCGCTCAACAACACGGCGCGCGGCATCTTCCAGCAGTTCACCCCGATGTTCGGAGTGGGTTACAGCTTTTGAGGGGAGCTTGACGCGGAGCCGCGGAGGCACGGAGAAAAGCGCGGAGAGAACCAAGAGAAAGTCAAAGCCTGAGATAACGGAGGAAGCGGAGGCACAGTTTTGTCCTCGATTCGATCCGAACCAACTGCCCCTACCGGCGCGTCCGCCTGGAGCCATTCTGGCTCCTGACTCCTGACTTCTGATTCCTCAAGGGCGAAGCCCTTGCCTCAGAATTCGTATCGCAAAGCGACTTGCATCGTCCGCGGCTGGACCGCCAGGCTGCCGATCTTTCCGAATGTCAATGCGTTGAAGAGAACCGTGGACGGCGCCGCGAAGCCGGTGCGATTGAGAGCGTTATAAGCCTCCCAGCGGAATGTGAGGGTCTGCCGCTCCGCCAGGCGGAACCGCTTCACCAGGGACGCATCGATGTTCCAGACAGCCGGGCCCTGGAACTCGTTCCGCCCCGAATTCCCGCCGTCCCCGGCCACCGGATAGGAGAACTCTGCAATCTGTGCGGGCGTGAAATAGTAGACTCCGCCGCCTTCGCGCTGTACCTGCCCGATGTGCCCATTACCGCTGAAATTGGCGCGGCTGGTATTGGCTATGGTCGCGATTCCGGAACTGACCGTGAACGGCAAACCGCTCTGCAGAATCTGGATCATGCCCAGGTCCCAGCCGCCGATCAAGGTGTCGGCCCAGCGCGGCAACTGTCCCGCGAATGGCTGGCCCTTGCCCACCGGCAGCGTCCATATCGCCGTCAGGTTGAAGTTGTGCGGTACGTTGTAATCGCCCAGCCCGCGGCTGTAATGCAGATTGAAGGAATCGGGCGGCACGCTCTCGTCGTACGAAGTGTTGTCGATGCTCTTGCTGAAGGTGTAGTTGGCATTCAGCTTCAGACGGCCGGTGCTCCGGCGCACACTGACCTGCAGCGAATCGTAATGCGAACGGGCGTCGTTGTTTCCCTGCAGCGCTTCGACAAATTGCGGATACAGGCGCAGGTAAAAATCGGAGACCCCGGCAGCCTGGTAGAGCGAATAGAAGCCCAGGTCGAGATTATTGGCGGCCGTCCCCACCGCGCCCAACTGAATGTTGGAGGCGCCCAGCCGGCTGATCGCGGTGGCCGGCGAGCCGAAGATCCGCACCAGCGTGTTGCTGGCCGGAACCGCGGCCCCAGTCGCCTGGAACGCTTGCAGTTGCTGGAACGATTGCAGGAAGTCGCCGAAGATGCGCGGCTGGTCGAAGTCCACGGCGGTGATGAGCTTTACGCCGCGCGTGCCAACGTATCCCGCTTCCAGCACCGTGTTGGCCATCAGCTCGCGCTGCACCGTGAAGTTGAAGTGCTGGAAGTAAGGAGTGCGCAGGTTGCCGATCGCGAAGAGCACCGGGTTGCTGCGAGTCAGTGGAAGCTGCACGATGGGGGCGGCCGGCTGTTGCGGCATCGCGGGACCGTCGGAGACACGCACATCGCTGGTTCCGGACTGGTTGGGAAACGCCTGCACGGTCTGCGAGAAGCCCGGTGTGTACGCATCGACGTCGTCCTTCAGCGCGCCGATCATGCGGTCGTAGAATATGCCGTAGCTTCCGCGTATGGCGGTGCGCCCGTTGCCCCACGGATCGAACGCGAAGCCCAACCGCGGCGCAAAGTTTTTCCAATCGCCGTTCGAGTAATGATTGCTCCGCTCGATCACCAGGTTCGATAGCGGCGTAACCCCGTTCATCTGGTCCGCGTTGTCCAGCCGCCCCTGAAAGCCGTTTTCCTCGAAGGGAACCGCGTAAAGCTCGTACCGCAG
The DNA here is from genome assembly GCA_900290305.1 of Candidatus Sulfopaludibacter sp. SbA4. Classification (GTDB taxonomy): domain Bacteria; phylum Acidobacteriota; class Terriglobia; order Bryobacterales; family Bryobacteraceae; genus OMOG01. Next base: position 7,706 of record OMOG01000321.1, on the reverse strand, counting down.
ACCCACGTTGATGGTGAGCCGGCGCGCCACTTTCCAGTCGTCCTGAACAAATCCCGCGTAGTCCCGGAAAATCTGGTTGCGCACGCGCGCGGTTCCGGCCGGCTGGAATTCCTGGAGGTTGCTATAAAAGGTCTGGCTGATGGACGAAACCCGGCCCAGCAGCGTGTTGTACAGGTCCTCGAAGCGCTGGCGATTGGCCGCCGAGATCGCCGCGCCGTTGGGCCCTATGGTGGAGGGCGGCACATTGCCGAAGCTGCGGGTCAGCGCAATATTCGGATAGATGCCGGCGTCGCTGTACTCGAATTGCGTGGTGTTCTGGAAATGGAAGCCCAGCTTGATCGTGTGGCTGCCGCGCAAGACCGTCAGATTATCCGTGAAGTCGTCCACCGGCACCGTACGGCCGTTGCTCGTGTTGGTGCTGATCGGGTTGACCGACAGGCTGCTCGAAAACTGAATCATCGGTCCTTGGATGCGCGCCGGACTCAGAAAATCCAGTTCGTGGTTCTGCCTGCCGGCGCGAATTTCGTTCACCGAGCGCGGCGTCAGGTTCCAGTCCGAACCGATCGCGAAACCGCGCGTGGGACCGCCGCGCGTTCCCGGCGGCTGTCCGGGGAAAGTGGCGTCGTTGTTGTTCACGATATCGATGTAAGAGGTCCGGCTTTGGCTGTAGCGGAAGAACAGGCGATGCCGGTCCGTTAGATTGTAGTCCACTTTCACAGTGACCTGGTCGTCGCCGCCGTTCGCGGGACTATTGAAGCGATAGCCGGCATTGTTGAGTGTGTCGCCGATATCGAAGTTGTTGGGACCGGGGGACACCGCCAGAAGCTTGGCGACCTGCGGATCGATTCCAATGCCGCGCGGGTCGTTCGACGCGATATCGAACGACTGCACCGCGGAGCTGCCCGGCGGAATCCAGCGGAACAATCCACCCTTGGCTTCGGGCGTCATCACCAGGCGGTTCCGCACCACGTCCTGAGCCGCTCGGGTACCCTGGTAATTCGCGAAGAAGAACGCGCGGTTCCTGCGGATGGCGCCGCCCAGCGATCCTCCGAAGCGGCTCTGGATCAGCTTGGGCGTCGGATTGCCGGAGCTGTTATTGAAGAAGTTGTTCGCGTTCAGCAAAGTGTTCTGCAAATACTCGAAGGCGTTGCCCGACCAGCGGTTCATGCCCGAACGCGTGATCAGCTCCACCTGGGCCCCGCCGTTGCGCCCATACTCCGCCTTGCCCCCGTTGAGCACGATGCGAAACTCGCCGATACTGTCGGTATTGTTGGCATTCACCGAATATCCCAGGCGCGGTTCGGTCGCCTCATTGGCGCTGATCCCGTCCACCGTAATATTACTGCTGCCCTGGCGCGTGCCGTCGATCCGCGTAAAATCGCTGTTGTAAGCGGCGCCCGGCTGCAGATTGGCCAGGATCATGGGATCGCGGTTGAGCTGCGGCAGAGTATCGATCTCCCGCATCGTCACAATGCGCGAGATCTGCGCGTCGGCGGTTTGCACCCGCGTCTCGGAAGCCGAAGCCTGCACCTCCAGGGTGGTGGCAACGTCTCCCAATTCCAGCGTGATTACCTCGTTGGCGATCTCGGACGCCGAGAGGTCGAACCGGCGCAGCACTTTCCTGTCGAAACCCCGCGCCTCAACCGCCACCGTATAGGCGCCAGGCGCGAGCGACGGAAACAGGAAGGAGCCTTGCTCATTGCTGGTGGCGGATGCCCGCGTGCCCGTGTTGTCGTTCACCACGGTCACCATCGCTCCAGCGATGCTGGCGCCGGAGGGGTCGAGAATGACGCCTCCCAAACGCGCTCCGGAGGTCTGAGCCAATGCTGCGCCGCCCAGAACCAGCGATACCCAGCCGACAAGGATGAACTTCAAGTGGTGTCATTGTACCGCAGCGCTCACTTCACCACCAACACCGTTCCCTCGTGCGCCTTCAAACTCACCTCCACCATCCCCTGATTCCGCCCGTACTTCTGCCCCGACCACAAGTCCGTCGCCTCGCCCGCCACCTTCACCGGAATCTTCTCCGCCTCCTCGCTCCAGTTGAACACGCACACCAGCGTGCGGTCCTTCAGCCGCACCACTCCCGTACGCAGCGTCTCATTTTCGAATGCGGCGGCCACCCCGGTGGGCGGCAGCATCTTCTTGAGCATCGCCAGCCGATCCGGCGGAAGCGTGCTCAAATCGTCGCCCGAAAGCACCATTCCTCCCGACGCCACAATCGCCGAAGCGTGGAAGCGGTACTGATCGGCGGGCATCGTCCCGCTCAGCGTGACCGCGTCGGGATCGTTCCACCACAGCCGCCCGTTCTGCCAATTGCGATTGAGTGTCTGGCGCGCCACTTTCTGAAACGTGTCCCACGCCCGCTTGATGTCGCCCGAGCTGCGCGAGCCGTGAATCAGCCCGAACGAAGGCCAGATCGGATGGTTGCAGCCCAGGATGAAGCCGTCTCCCGCCCCGCGCAGCACCGCCTCCATCCCGCGCCGGTAGGCCTCCACACGGGTAGCGTGCGGATCGTGCAGCCGGCCGCCGTGCATCGCGCCCCAAAAGATTGCGTCCAGCTTGAAGTAAGTGGCGCCCCAATCCTGCCGCATCGTGCGGAAGACCGCTTCGAGATGCTTCTGCACTGCGGGATTGGTTCCGTCGAGGGCGTACCACGGCCCGCGGCGCCATCCCTGGCCGCGGTCGGTGGAAGCGCACCTGATGGTGCGCTGGCCGGTGGATACGATTCGCACCAATACCAGGGGCGCGGAGGCCGTTCAGAACCATCCGCCATTGCGCTTCGCGAACAGGATCCGCATGGCACTCGGCGCGAGCCGCGCCGATGTGCTGCGCCTAGTGGCCAGCCGGGGGGCAATCATTCTGCTCGGCGGCCTCGCGCTCGGGCTCGCGGGAGCGCTGGCCCTGACGCGCACCATTTCCACTTTGTTCGAAGTGAAAGCCACCGGCCGCTGACGTTCGCCGCCGGCGCCGGGTTGCCGGTGCTGGTCGCCCTGGCTGCCCTTGCCGTCCCCGCCCGCCGCGCTAGTCGCGTGGACCCGCTGACCGCGCTGTGGTTTGAGTGAGGACGCCTCGATACCACAGTAAATCGCCTTGCAAGATCTTGCGGCCGCCGCGGGCGTTGCGGAAACTCCACACGGCCAGGGACAGCACCAGGGCGACGACAATCAGGGTCTTGTCCGCATAGCAGGCTGAAAAATCCGATGTCAGCGGCCAGTTGGAAGTCGTCGGCACGAAAGCGTGCGCCACGGTTGGATACGAGACGGTAATTATGAAATGGAGTACTTATAGTGTACGGTTTTGCCGCGGGTGCGGAAGGCTTTCCCTGCGGGCGTGCCTCCGTGATGAGCAGGCCCGTGCAGTCGCGGCGGCGCACCCACTCCACGCGCCAAATGCCGCCGCCCTGTGCCGCCCTGTGGGACGCTTTCACCGCGCGTTGCGGGATGATGTATACTCGGCGGAAGTCAAGGGAGGCCAAAATGGGAGCCCGGTGCAAGTTACGGTTATGTTGCCGTCCTCCGATGTTGGGCGTACTCGCGTCGATCGCGATCTGCCTCGTGCCACCACAAGCAGCTTTCGCGGGCCTGAGCGATAGGCTTCCAAGGAACGAAAAAACCTTGCTCTCCGCGGCATCAAAAAAGGCAGGCGGGCGCATACTCCTCTTAGTGACAGTCCTCTCGAAGTGCCTTTTGCGTTTGCTGATCGCGATCTTCGTGTGCCGGGCCGTGGCTTTCGCGCAAGTAACTTGTCAAATTGACAAGCTCGTTGGCAACTACAAGATGGCGCTCAGCTTGAAGGGGATCAAATTCGAATTCCCGAACAGGATGGTAATCAGTAATTTCAATTTCGGGGTAAAGGGGAAGGCATCCATCACGAGAACTTCCCTTTTTGGGTACGACATAATCTACGGCTCGGGCGGCTCCCAGGTTGTCTTTAAGGATGTCGACCCCGCTACGACCTTGGAAGTTGTGAACGACTTGTGCGGAACAGACTATTTCATAGGCACCGGGTCAGATTTCCGACCAGCGGCGAAAGGCAACCTGAGCGCGGCGGTGTCGACGCCCCTCCCCTCCGGGCAGGCTTCCCAAAGCTTCTTCGTGCAGGACCTCAACGGAGATGGTAACCCGGACACGGTCAGCGTGGGTTACAGTATAGTCTCCATCGTTCTGTTGGCGGCAGACGGCACGGTCCTTTCCAGCCGCAGCTACTCGGTTGGCTCGGATAATTGGACGGGACTGGCTGGGGATTTCAATGGCGATGGAAAGCTCGATTTGGCGATCGCGGGCGGCTCGACAGGCAGTGTCTGGATCCTGCTCGGCAATGGAGATGGAACGTTCCAGCCTGCCCGGAGCTTTTCGGCGCCGGGGAGTTCTCTCGAAAGCCTCGCTCTGGCGGACTTCAACGGCGATGGCAAGCTGGATGTCGTTGCGCCGGACAGCAACTCCTCCGTGGTCTGGGTGTTTCTCGGAAACGGGGATGGAACTCTGCGGGCTCCGGTCTCCTATCCTGCCGGCCCGCCGAACATATTTGCTTCGATCCTCGCTGCCGATTTCAACAATGACGGTAAGCCCGACTTAGTGGTGAACACCAGATCGGGGATCGCTGTTCTGCTGGGGAAAGGGGACGGGACCTTTCAGGCGGCGATGACTTCACCATCGCCATCCGGAAAATGCGGCGCAGCGTATCTGGCCTATGCCGATCTCAACCACGACGGCAAGTTGGATCTGGCAACCGCCGCGAATGGAGGATGCCTTTCGCTGATGATGGGCAACGGGGACGGGAGTTTTCAGGCGGCCCAGAGCTATACCGTGGGCAACAACGACCCTGCGACGCTGGCAATCCTGCCGTTCACTGATGGAAATTTCCTCCTCTTCACGCTGGACGCTCTGGCCACGGGAGATATGATCCTCACGCTGTCGCCGGGCGATGGGACGCTCCTTGCGGCTCCCTTCTACCAGGTGGGCGGCAGCATCTCCGCAGTCGCGGCCGCCGACCTGAACGGCGACCATGTCCCCGATGTAATCGTCTCCACCTATCCCCGCTCGAGCGCGGATGCCAGTCCAGCCGTGGATGTCATGCTCTCGCGCAGCGATGGAACTCTCGGTCCCCCGGTGGCATATCCGCTTCCCAACCTCGGCTCGGGCTCCGCGAACTCACGGGCGATGGCCGCCGGCGATCTGAGACACGTTGGCAAGCAGGACTTTGTGACCGCCTATTCCGGACTCTCCTCGTCGGGCAGCGTCAATGTACTGTTGGGCAATGGAGACGGGACCCTGCAAACGGCCCAGAGCTATCCGGCCGGGAGCTTCCCCGCTGCGGTGGTGCTTGCCGATTTCAACGGCGACGGGAAACTTGATGCGGCCGTGGCCAATACCGGCGATACCACTTCTTCCACCGATCTGGGCAGCGTGTCGATCCTGCTCGGGAACGGAGACGGAACGTTCCGGGCTCCGGCCAATTACGCGAGCGGGCTGACGCGTCCCAATTCGCTCGCAGCGGCCGACTTTAACCTCGACGGCAAGCCTGACCTGGCCGTGATTCCCAGCTTCTCTATTTTTGGGACGCCTGCTTATCCCGGCGGCGTCACGGTGCTGATCAACAACGGCGACGGCACGTTCAAAACGGGAGCATCGATTCCAATCGGGTCGCCGGCCCAGTTCCCGCTCGCGGTAATCGCCGGGGATCTGAATGGCGACGGCATACCCGACCTGGCCGTATCCGTAGCCGCCTCCAGTAACCAACCGGGCGGCATCGCGATCCTGCTGGGCAACGGCAATGGCACGTTCCGGACGGCGCCGTTTATCGCCGATGACGACGACGGTCCATCGGACCTGGCGATTACGGATTTGAACGGGGACGGCAAACCGGACCTGGTGGTGGTGCACCAGGTCGGGGCCGCGTATCTGCTCGGCAATGGGGACGGGACTTTCCAGAGCGAGCAACATTTCGTTTCGGGGAACCCGAATGTGGTTGCGGTCGCCGACTTCAATGGCGAGGGCCAGCCCGGCTTGGCCTTAGCCAGCAACGCGGGCGCCCTGGTGGCACTGGAGAACGCGTTCCCGGCGGTGGCGGTGTCGCCGGGCACGGCCACGCTTGAACCAGCGCAGACCCAGCAGTTCACCTCACAGGTTTTCTTCAACAACAGCCGGGCGGTAACCTGGTCGATCAGCCCGCAGGTGGGGGCCATCACTTCGAGCGGCCTCTACACTGCGCCGGCTTCGACCGCATCGCAACCGGCGGTCACCATAACGGCCACCAGCGCGACGAACCCCAATAACCCCGGCTTTGCGCTCGTCACGCTGACGCCAGGCCCTCCGGCGGCAGGGGCAACTACTCCTGGAGCTGGCAGCGGGTCCAGCCAGAGCTTTGTTTTCACGTTCTCGGACCCGGCGGGTTGGCAGGTGCTGGGAGTGGTGAATGTTCTGATCAACAACTTCCTGGATGGCCGCCAGGCGTGCTACGTCGCGTATGTGGCGCCGGCGAACACTCTATATCTGGTGGATGACGCCGGTGATGCGGGGGGACCATACGCCGGCAGCATGCTGTTGAACGGGTCTGGGACCGTGTCCAACAGCCAGTGCACAGTGAACGGAACGGCGTCATCGGCGGTGGGCAGCGGCAACACGTTGACATTGAAGCTGAGCATTAATTTCAAGCCGGGTTTCGCCGGCAACAAGGTGGTGTACACGGCGGCGGGCGACACCGGAAGCGGGAACTCGGGGTGGCAGGCGCTGGCAGCCTGGAACAATCCGGGCTCGGCCCCTACCGGCCCCGCAGTCGGCGGAGTCACTCCCGCGCGCAGTAACAATCTGACTCAGACTTATATCTTCACCTTCACCGACACCAACGGCTGGCAAGATCTTTCCGTGGTGAATTTCCTGATCAACAGCGCCATCGATGGCCGGCATGCCTGCTACGTGGCGTTCGTCCCCTCCACGTCGAGCCTGCTGCTGGTGGACGACGCCGGCGATGCGGGAGGTCCCTATTTCGGCATGGTGCTGCCGGGTTCGGGCAGCGTCAGCAACAGCCAGTGCTCCATAAGCGCCGGTTCGTTAACCGCCAGCGGCGCCACGCTGACCCTCACTCTCACCATCACCTTCACTCAAGGCTTCGCCGGCAATCAAGTGCTGTACCTCGCCGCCCGCAGCAACACGCTCAACTCGAACTGGCAGGCCGTGGGATCTGTCTCGGTGCCGTAGTGAGTGGCATGCAGGCGTTGCGGTTGTCGAACGCCCTTTGGATGACTCCGAGCGTGCCTTCGGTAGCCCGCTTCGCCGAACGCGCAGTTGGATTGGCGGCCGTGCAGTTCGATGACGTGGAGCAGTCTGCCATCGCGGGAGTAGATGGCGATGCCGTTGCCGGCAAAACTTCAGAGCCGGGCTAAAAGGCCGGCATGAGCCGGCTGAAAGCCTACCACAAAGCAGCATTGCCGTACCAAAATGTGCCTAGGTTAGCGCTTATGAAGAGGGCACCCCGGAGGAAGCGGTCTTGCTCGCTGAAGGCCGAGCGCTACCTGACCACCAGCACCGTCCCCTCGTGCGCCTTCAAACCCACTTCCACCACCCCCTGATTCCGCCCGTACTTCTGCCCCGACCACAAGTCAGTCGCCTCGCCCGCCACCTTCACCGGAATCTTCTCCGCCGCCTCGCCCCAGTTGAACACGCACACCAGCGTGCGGTCCTTCAGCCGCACCACTCCCGTGCGCA
>OMOG01000670.1 GCA_900290305.1 Candidatus Sulfopaludibacter sp. SbA4 | reverse complement strand
CTCGGTTTCGGCCTACGGATTTCAAAATCTCGATTTCCTCACGGCTTCTTACGGTCGCGGCTCTGATCGAAGTCTCGTGGGCTCTGATCGGAAGTCTCGTGGGCTCTGATCGAAGTCTCGTGGGCTCTGATCGAAGTCTCCTGGTGTCAACTCGGCGGAGCCACGACCGTAAGGGAGTGGTTACTACTCGGCCGCGGTAGCCTCGATTTCGATAAGCAATTCTGGGTAGGCCAATCGCTGGACGCCCAGGAGAGTGGAGGATGGCTGGCAGTTCACGGCTGCGAGACGCGACTTGATCACATCGTAGTGAGCCAGTAAACCGTCCACATCGGTGGTGTAAAAGTTCAGCCGGACCACGTTCGCCAGCGACAAGCCCCCGGCAGCCAGTACTGTTTCCACGTTATTCATCGCAGCTTCGACCTGGCCACGCATGTCGCCCGCACACATCACCCGGCCCTCCGCATCCAGGGCGATCTGCCCCGCGCAGAACAGCAAACGGCGGGCGCCCTCGACCTCAATGGCCTGCGAAAAACCGTAACGATCCTGCCATTTCCAGGGGTTTATTCTTGCCTGTGGCATGCACTGCCTCCCGATGTCGAAAACGGCTCCGGCTCCTTCAAAGCGGTCATGATGGCATGGGCAATCACGGCGTCCGGCATGGCGGATCGACCACTGCTCATTTTTGCCGTAGCGCCGGAGAAAAGCCTGTAAATCCTGACTGCGAGGGCGGCCAATTGAGCTGGATGCGCCGGTAAGCTCCCCTGCGGGAACAGGTCCCCGTTCTTCTGCAGGAAGGCAGCCGCGTCTTTCAGGATCGTGTGTTCTAGGCGGCTTTCTTCACATTCGTAATGGAATACCCACGCCTGGACGCGATGCGCGATTTCAGCCTGAGTCTGCTGGTCAACCGGGACACCCGTCGCGGCAAAAATCCGGCAATCGTAACTGCGACAGGTCTGAGGGCGATATGCATAAATGGAGCATTGGTTGTCGACCAGCATGGGGCAGTGTCCCTGCTCGTCGTAACCCATGAGTACATGCCCCTTGGGCAGGCCGGGGGCGGGAAACAGCAGGGCGCGCGGAATCCGCTGGATGGTTTCCGTTTCTTCAGGTTTGATATGTATGAACATGGAGGAGCGGCAACACGCGGTGCAGGCGCCGCAAGGCACAGCGGTTCCGCCCTTTCCCGATCGCAACGAAGCCTCGGCGCCACGAAGCCATTCCGAAAAATTGCCGGCAGGTACGACGCCTGGTTCTTCGCCGGGTACCTGCGCGCCGCTGGTCATGCCCATCACCTGATTGTAGCCAGTTGCAGCGACCGTTCCTCCGAGGGATCTACATATCTCCTGAGCAGCATTTCGACTACTTGGCCGGATATTGGAGACGCAATTCTGACGTGGGCTCGACACCGCGATCTGAGGGCCGTAGGAATTCAATGTGACTTCGGCGTCATCGCACGAACCCAAGTCTTGTTGCAGACTCTCCAGATCGTGCCAGCGAGCCTGTTTATCTGATGTGGGGCGGCGCCCAAGATGGGGACGTCGCCGCCGGTTGTGGAAAAACGCAGCACCTCCTTGGATGCAGCGCGGGACGATTGTAGATAACAACCTCTTTTGTACTTGAATTCCGATGCCTTCTCGTGGCATAATTCATCAAATAGTCGAGAAAAATGGCCTCGCCCCAGCATGCGACATGAGGAAGTCTCCCGTGTTCCCACCATGCGGGTCGGAGGAATGATCGCTGTGCGCCCACGTAGCGCCGGGGATCCCTATTCTCGATCTGGTTTGATGCCTACGCAATGAGGTTAGTCGATGACCGCCGCCGGATATCCGGGGCCCGGTCGAGCAGCAATGGAGGTAAACG
>OMOG01000032.1 GCA_900290305.1 Candidatus Sulfopaludibacter sp. SbA4 | reverse complement strand
GACTCAATGTTTAAGCCTACACTACGAAGAAAACAACCCTAGTTTTGCGAAAGTCCCGCTAGGACATCACTCCCGCGAAGCCTGCGTCCAGCTAATCCCACGACTCGATGCCCCCGGACCGAAAGACAAGGCCGCCGTCAGGCCATCAGGGCGCACAGGACCACGGCCCAGACCGCGCAGATGTTCGGCGGCCCGCGTCACGGAGTATACTGGAAACAACTACGTGACCATCCCCGCGAAATACGAGAATGGTGTCTTCAGACCCCTTCAGGACGTGCCGATCAAGGAGGGCACCGTCGTTGAAGTGTACGTGCCCGTAGAAACGCCCACAGGGAGGCCGCGCTCCATTGGCGATTCGCCCTTCGCCGGCATGTGGAAGGCACGTGAAGATATGGCCGACACTGTCGAATACATAAATCGCCTTCGCCGCGAACTCCACGGCTGATTCCATCCCTGCCCAAAGTGATCGTATGCCGTTCCTAATCGACAGCAATGTCCTGATCGACGTTTCACGAGGCAACGCGGGCGCAATCAAATACGTGGATCGTCTTCCGGAGCCGTGGGCGCTCTCCCAAGTGACCGCAATGGAACTGATAGTCGGCGCCCGAGACAAGCGGGATCTTGCCACGATTGACGGATTCCTCTCGCTGTACCCGCTTGTACCGCTCAGCGACAGCATCGGAACGGCTGCCTGCCGGCTTCTGAAGACCGACGCAAAATCACACGGCCTTCACGTGTTCGATTCGCTTATCGCGGCGACGGCAATGGAGAAGGCGCTCACCCTGGTCACCCTCAATCGTAAACATGATCAGATGATCGAGGGCCTCCAACTGGAAGTGCCCGTTACTAAACTCCGATGTCCGTCCGGTAGTGTGCCACCTCGATGAAGACGCCGGCGCGTCGGATCGCGCTCATCTCTTCTTCCGGTAGTGACAACCGGTGCCGAGTCCCCATCCCGGGCCAGATCAACGCTGCTACTCGGGTATGGAAATCTTCCGTCCCACGAGCCGCCGCCCGATCAGCCGGACCAAGCCCTTGTCCGCCATTTTCTTCTCCAGTTCGTAGAGTCGCTCCGCCACGGCAACCCCGCGCTCCGTAGCGCGCAGCATCGCCACGGCATACCGGTACAAGTACGGCTCTCGAACTTCGCTGGCGATCTCAAACCGCTGCGCCACGGCCGCCCGCATCTCCACCGCCGGAGTGATTTCGTGGTCCTGCGCCTCGTGCCAGAAGAGAAAAGATCCGCCCCCCCGAAGCAGACGCCTTCCGAACTCCCGGTCCGATTTTCTGAAGACTCCACTGGCGTCCAGAAGCTGCAGCACATCGAAGAACCAGTTCGCCGTCGCCGGGTCAAGCTCGCTGTAGGCGAAGTCTTCAATCGCCACCATGCCGCCCGGCGCCAGCACCCTGCGGACCTGGTCCAGCGTCTGCCCCAGAGGTTGAATGTGGTGCAGGCTTCGAGCGAACACCACGGCGTCGAAATGTTGGCTGAAACTCTGCATCGCCGCCATGGGCCACGTGACAACCCGAGCATCCACGCCTTTGGCGCGGGCGCTTCGCACGGCGGCAGGGGAAGAATCGACCGCCAGCACTTCATGGCCGGGGCCGCGGCGAGCCGGGCCGAGAGAGCGCCGGCCCCACACCCGATTTCCAGGATTCGCCGCGGCCGTGCCGCCGATGGAGGCAGTACGGACATCACGAATTGAAACGTCTTCGAAAGTGCGAAGTCCGCCGGGTGCATGATGAGACCGGGAGCGGAACCGCCGTTTCCGCGATGGTATCGATGGCTCGCGGTTCCAGAACGATGCGCAAAGAGCCGCGCGTATACGCCATCTCGCGCCTTGGATTATACACCCGCGAAGGCGAGCCTCCAACCCTCACTTTTTCAGTAACATCCAGACCACACACCCAAAACTGGCAAATCGCGAAATAGCCAGTCACGTGCTTTCCAACTATTTTTTCAAATTCTTCAAATACACGTTATTCCATCATTCCAAACCACTTACCCACTACTTTCCAATCTGCTTCCTAACCCTTTTTGACGGTTTTCGCCATGCTTGCGTGCTAGCGTCAAATTAGGAGAGGATTAGCGCTCCCGTAGCACAGGCATTCTTGCCTGTGTGAACGCTTCCAAAAAAGGCAAAATGACGCAACTTGCGTCATTTTTTTTTGCAGTTTTCCTTGTTTTCAGTGACTTGCATTTTCCAAATGACGCAACTTGCGTCACTTTCACGGTGATTACTATGGATCAACCTTATCCCGATGTCCCTGCCGAACTCGCCGAGCCATTCAATCTCGGCCACGCTCTCGGACAGGCCCACGCATTCTCCCTCGTCGCCGGCCGCTGTACAGCGGCGCAGGCGGGAACCCTCTGTCGCATCCGCGAAGAGAAGCTCTACAAGCCTTTCACCTCCGACTGGCGCGAATTCTGTCCCAAATTTTTGAACATCAGTGCTTCCCAGGCCGATCGCATCATCCGCCTGTGGAAGGAATTCGGCCCCGGCATCTTCGAGCTCTCCCAACTGACTCGCGTCTCCGAAGCCATCTACCGCGAACTGGAGCCCCTCATCCGCGACGGCGCTCTGCACTTCAACGGAGAAGCCATCCAGCTCGATCCCGAAAACGCCCGGAAAATCGCCGCCATCGTGGCTGAGCTCCGCCGCGACTACATGCCCGCCAGGCAGAAGCACGAGCCCACCATCCCGGAGCTGCTGGACGCCATAGAAAAGCGTGGCGAGGCGCTCGCCGCCGAGTTCCAGGAACTCGCCAGCCAGAAGTGCCAAGGCGAAGATCTGGCCCGCCTGGAGCTGGCCCTGAACCGCGTCGCCGCCGCCTTCGAGCAGATTCAGATGTCAACCTTTGTGAGATGATCTACTAGAATGCCACTCGATTTCGTTGGACAATCTCTCGCACTTACCACCGGCGCCATGGGCGCCGCCACCAGTGCACTTTCCGTAAACCCGGCCGAGATCTGGACGGTCTTGTACGTGGAAGCGTCCGGCTGCGGCTTCCTCCCCGACCGCCGGCCCCCCATCCTCTTCGAGCGTCACATCTTCAGCGGCCTGACCAATCGCCAGTTCGACATCTCCGATGTCAGCAACCCCCAGGCCGGCGGCTATGGCCTGGGAGGCGCCAACCAGTACCTGCGGCTGGCGAACGCCATCCACTTGGACCGCGCCGCCGCCCTCAAGAGCGCGTCCTGGGGACTGGGGCAGATCATGGGCTCGAACTTCGCGGCCGCGGGCTTCCCCGATGTCGAGAGCATGGTGGCCGCGATGACCGCCTCCGAAGATGCGCAGCTCGCGGCCTTCGTCTCGTTCCTGCAGACCAATAGTTACACCGGCTACCTTCAGGCGCACGACTGGCCCTCGTTCGCCCGCAGATACAACGGCACGAACTACGCCATCAACCAGTACCACACCAAGCTGGCGCATACGTTTCAGAAACTTTCGACCGGGACGTTACCCGACCTGGACGTCCGCGCCGCTCAACTCTACCTGACCTTCGCCGGCTTTAAGCCGGGCACGGTAGATGGCGTGATGGGCAACAACACACGTTCGGCTTTGTTGGCCTACCAGCAGCAGAATAACCTTCCGCCAACCGGCCAGCCGGACGCGGCAACCCTTGCATCCCTGGCACCCCAATAGTTTTGTGGGGCAGGCCTTCAGCCTCGCTGAGTGCGTGCGCCACGGTGCTATTCATTGGAGTCACTCGGGTAGAGACCGTGCTGGCTGTTGACGTGGTGCAGGGCATCGGTAACGCACTTCAGTGTCAGCCCGAGGTTGAAGCGTACTTCGCTGCCGACATCCGCGTCGGCAAGATGCCGGAACTCGAAGACAATAGTCTGGCACATTTTTTCGAGCGTGGACACACGATCGGGGATCGTCGTTGCGGGCTTCGGCTTGGGCGGCAGGTTGCGGCGGATTTCGTCCACGGCGCCGGCGATCTTTTCGGCGTTTTCGGGATCGAGCTCGATGGCTTCGTCGTTGAAGTGGAGGGCGTTGTCCTTGATGAAGGGCTCGACGGCGCGGAAGTCTTCGTCGGAGATGCGGATGAGTTGCTTGAGCTCGAAGATGGCGGGGCCGTGGAGCTGCCACATGCGGATGATGCGATCGGCCTGGGAGGCGCTGATGTGCAGATGCTGGGGGCAGAAGTCCTTCCAGGAGGATTCGCACCGGAGGTAGAGGCGGCCTCGCGGATGCGCAGCAGGGTTTCGCTCCGTGCAACAGAGTCGGCTTGGGCCGCAGTACAGCGGCCGCCGATGAGGGCGAAGGAGAGGTTCTCCCCGAGAGCCTGTCCTAGTTGGATCAGCTCGGCGCGCTCGGCCGGCTGATCAGGGACGGGTTGGTCCATAGAGGTCTCCGTGAGGCGACGCAGATCTGCGTCGCCTCCCCTATTTGGGGTAGAAACGAAAACAGCTCCCGAGTGCTTCGCCTCTCGAGAATCCTCCCCGATACCGACGCGTGTCGGCGCTGGATCCAGGACGTCGCACCCCGCGGCGAGCAGCCCCTCCAGCATGTGATCGCGGAGGCCCCAATCCGGTTAGCAACTCACGTACACTTTGGGCTTCTTCGCGGCCATAAGGTGATTCTAAGCCCGGAACGGCCTCGCCGTCGCGTCCCAAAAAGCAACAGAAAGCAACACAGGCAGGCGCGGTGACTGGTCAAGAAATGCCTGTGCTACAGCTTGCCTTCGGCGGCGGCAACCATTAAGATCTCAGTATCCCGCTATTTCGGAGGTCTTAAGATGATTCGCAGATTTCTGCCGGCGGTTGCCGCTGTAGCCCTGCTTCTGCCCGCGCTTGCACCGGCGCAGGTGAAGCTGCTCCGCCATCCCACGTATTCCAAAGGCAAGGTCGCGTTCAGCTACCTGGGCGATATCTGGATCGCCAGCGAGAACGGGACCGACATCCAGCGGCTCACCGTCAACAAGGCTCGAGATCAGTTCCCGCGATTCTCGCCCGACGGGCAGTGGATCGCGTTCTCCTCGAACCGGGAGGGCAATTATGACGTCTACGTGGTGGCGGTGACCGGCGGCGAACCGCGCCAGCTCACCTTCCACAGCGCCGACGACAACGTGGTGGGCTGGACTCCGGACGGCAAGAAGGTCATCTTCTCTTCGACCCGCGGCAACGGCGCGTTTCCCTCGGTTGCCACGCTGTGGGAGGTGCCCGCCGAGGGCGGCATCGAGCGGGCCATCGAGACCGACTGGGGCGCGTATGCCAGCTACTCTCCGGATGGCTCCAAGCTGGCGTTCACGCGCCACCCCAGCGTGTGGTCGCGCAAGCACTATCGCGGCAGCTATGCGGCCGATCTTTGGGTGGAAGAGATCGCCACCAAGAAATTTACGCGCCTCGGCGATGAGGACTACAAGGGCAACCTGTTCTGGCCCATGTACGGCCACTCGGGCGAAATTTATTTCGTTTCGAACGAGCTCTCGAATGAGAAGGGAATCAAGCCCGGCAGCGCGGAGGTCATGAAGAGCGCCAACAACATCTGGAAGATCTCCGACAAGGGCGGCAAGCCCGTGCAGGTGACGCATCACGGCGATGGCAACCTCTTCTTCCCCAGCATCTCGGCGGACGGGAAGACCATCGTTTACGAAGACAACTTCGGCATCTGGAAGCTGGATACGGCCAGCGGGAAGTCGACCGAGATCCGCATCGATGTAAAGAGCGATCAGAAGGAGAACAAGACCGAGCTGGTGAGCATTTCGAACGAGGCCGAGGGTTTCCACCTTTCGCCCTCGAACCGGCGCGCGGCGATCGCGGTGCACGGCGAGATCTTCACCATCGCGACCGATCGCGGCGAGTTGCAGCGCGTGAGCGAAACGCCGTGGAAGGAGCAGAATCCGCGGTGGTCGCCGAACGGCAAGTGGATCGCGTTCGTCTCCGACCGCAGCGGGCGCGAAGAGATCTACATCTCGGATGAGCTGGGCAAGAACGTGAAGAAGCTGAGCGAATCGGATTGCGACAAGAACGCGATCGTTTGGGCGGCCGATTCGAAGTCGCTCCTTTGGACGGGGACGGACCACAAACTGCGGCGCGTGGATATCGATTCGGGCAAGGAAGACGTGGTGGCAACGAGCGATGCCGGCAATATCGGCGAGCCTCAGTTCTCGCCGGACGGCAAGTGGATTTCGTACTCGAAGGCCGATAATCTATCGCGTACGCACGTGTGGGTGAAGGAATTGGGGGTACCCTCTGGGTCCGGGCAGGAGTACCGGATCGCGTCCGACCAGTTCATGGGATCGCGCGGGGCAAAGTGGACCCCGGACGGGAAGAAGCTGCTGGTGCTGGGCACGAATGGCGGCGGCGCGGGCATCGCGTCCACGGGCGGACGCGGCATGTCGCAGCTCTACAGCGTGGCGCTGACGCCCATCGAGAAAGACCCGAACGACCGCGACATCGACACGGAAGCGCAGGCCGAGGCCATGGTCGATACGCCGGCCGCGGGCGGTCGCGGCGGACGCGGCGCGGGGGCCCCGGCGAACGTGCAGGTGAAGATTGTGTGGGACGGGATCGATCGACGCATTGTGCAGCTTACGCGCGGCAGCTCGGTTTCGGCAGTGGTGCCGTCGCCCGATGGGCATACGTATCTGTTCATGGCGCAGGGAGCCGCGCCGGCGGGTGAGGATCCGGCTGCCGCGGGCGGGGGCGGCGGTCCGGCCATGTACATCATGGCGGAAGACGGGACGCGCCAGACGCGCCTCAATACCACCCCTACGGATACCGCGGGCGGCGCCGGCCGGGGCCGCGGAGGACGGGGCGGCGGCGGTGGTTTCGGCGGGGGCGCCGAACCGCAATGGACTCGGGATGGCCGCAGCATCTACTTCTTAACGGGCGGCAGCCTTTACAGCCTGGCCGTTCCGGCACTGCCCGCCGATAGCGGTGCGGCGCCGGCGGCCGGTGGCGGCGGTGGAGGAGGCCGCGGGGGACGCGGTGGCGGAGGAGCGGCCGCAGCGGCCGCCACGCAAACGGCGTCTGCGGGAGCTGGTCCGCGCCGCGTACCGTTCACCGTGCGCATGGAAATCGATATCCCCGCCGAGCGCCGGCAGGTCTTCGAAGAGGCCTGGCGGGTGATGAAGAACCGGTTCTACGATGCCAAGATGCACGGCGCGAACTGGGCCGCGGCGAAGGACACATACGAGCCGCTGCTGGGCTACATCGCCGACGAGGAAGAGCTGCACAACGTGATCATGGAGATGATCGGCGACATGAACGCGTCGCACACCGGCATCTCGGGAGGCGGCCGGCTTCCGGGACAGACCCAGGCCGAGGAGCGCATGCAGACGCGCTATCCCGGTTTCGATCTGGAGCCGGACAGCTCGGGCTACTACAAGGTGTCGTACATCTACCGCAAGGGGCCGGCCGACCACGAGTACGTGAAGCTTGAGACCGGCAACTTCGTCCTGGCGGTCAACGATAAGGCGTTGAAGACCAGCGACAATTATTGGAAGCTGTTCAACATCCTGCCCGGCCGCAAGTTCGAGTTCCTGGTGAACTCCAAGCCATCGCTGGATGGCGCCTGGACGGTGGCGCTGGAACCACTGGCGAGCGCCGCGCAGAGCAACCTGGAGTACGACCGGTGGGTGGCCGACCGCAAGTCCATGGTGGAGAAGATTTCGAGCGGCCAGATCGGATACCTGCACATCAAGGCGATGGACGCGCCCTCGCTGGCCAAATTCCAGTTGGAGCTGCTCGAAAACCAGGACAAGAAAGCGCTGATCATCGACGAGCGCTTCAACGGCGGAGGCGGGATCGACCAGGAGCTGCTGGAGATTCTGAATCAGCGCAAGGCTTACCAGTCCACGAGGAACCGCGATTCGCTGGAAGTGAAGCGTCCGGGGCAGGCGTATTTCGGCCCGATGGTGGTGTTGCAGAACGAGCGTTCGGCCAGCGATGCCGAGATGTTTCCGGACGGCTTCCGGCGGCTCGGGCTGGGCAAGATCGTGGGCGTGCCGACCATGGGGGCGGTGATCGGAACGGGCTCGTTCACGCTGCTGGACGGCTCGGCGTTACGAACCCCGGGCTCGGGAGTTTCGAACGCGGACGGCCAGAACCTGGAGAATTTCGGCGTTCCGCCGGATGTCTACCAGGATAATGGGCCGGCGGATTTCCTGGCCCATCATGACCGTCAGGTGGAGAAGGCCATCGAGGTACTTCGCAGCGAACTGCGGTGAAAAAACCAAGCTCACCGCAATGACGCCCTAGGCCGGTAAACTCCGGCACGGAGATCGACGTGGAGCCATCGCCACGGTGCCCGTGGCGAATGGGAACGGAAAC
>OMOG01000401.1:14264-14483 GCA_900290305.1 Candidatus Sulfopaludibacter sp. SbA4 | reverse complement strand
CGTGGATGCCCTCATCATTGACCTGCGCGAGAACGGCGGCGGCGATCCGAAGATGGTGGCCTATATCTCCAGTTACCTCTTCGACGAGCGAACTCACCTGAACGATCTCTACAATCGAAAAGAGAACAAGACGGAGGAGTTTTGGACCAGCACCGACGTGCCCGGAAAGCGTCTCGGCGGCAAGCCGGTATTCGTGCTGACCGCCCAGCGCACTTTCTC
>OMOG01000401.1:0-14254 GCA_900290305.1 Candidatus Sulfopaludibacter sp. SbA4 | reverse complement strand
GTGCCCGGAAAGCGTCTCGGCGGCAAGCCGGTATTCGTGCTGACCGCCCAGCGCACTTTCTCCGGCGCCGAGGAGTTCACCTACAATCTGAAAAACCTGAAGCGGGCCACGATTATTGGCGAGACCACCGGTGGCGGCGCTCACCCCGTCTCCGGCCACCGCATCGACGATCACTTCATGATCGGAGTGCCGTTCGCCAGAGCCATCAACCCGATCTCCAAGACCAACTGGGAGGGGGTCGGCGTCGAACCCGACGTCAAAGTGTCGGCCGCCGAAGCGCTCGAAGTGGCCAAGAAGCTCGCCGCCAAAAAATAGGAATTGGATCGCTGCGAAGAAAAGCACTTGAGCCACGAATGCACACGGATTAACACGAATAAGTGCCTTGTTTTCATTCTTACTGCTAATCTTCGTTTTCTTACTGCAAAGATTTTCAGCTAACTAACCGCCGCAGAATGTGGAAGTCGCGGGACTATGTCTGGGCTATGCGGTGCTGTCTCGTAGCTGATGGCGGCAATTGCTTTTGTCTTATCCGCGTTCATCTGCGTTCATCTGCGGCCAATTCCGCGTTCATCTGCGTTCATCTGCGGCCAATTCTGCTTTTCTCGAGATTTGCGCGTCGCCTCAGCCAAACAATATGGGCCGCAGATGAACGCAGATAAGATCATTCGTGGCTAAGTATTTCTTCACGCTCTGACTCGCCCTTGGCGAGCGAGCGGTTTCGCATTCGCACTGAATCTCGCGGTCCTGATACCAGGGCCGGCGCGCGCTGGGAAGATGTATATCCCTTGCCGCCAAATAGAAAATCTGGGTGGGCTCCTCACCAAACAGGATTGTTAGTGTCAGGTTTAGACTATTGCCGCCGGCCACCACCGGATTGGCGGGCGCAGGAGCATCTACCGCGTTCGTACTAGCCCGGTAATCAGTACTGCCGCCGCTTGTAGGGCTCCCCCTCCCGGCCTTCTAATGGATACGTGCTCGTCATCTTTTACCTGTTCTCGGCACTCTCTGTTCAGACGCGCCCATCGCCTGTCAAGCATTCCCTCGCACCACATCGTTTCGCGGCTTGCGTCCTCGTCACCCGGTCTGACGTGGAACAAGCCATCGGTCTCCCGGTAGATAGCGGCGCAGAGGAGACGCACGGTCCGGTGTCGACCTGCGACTACGCGGGGAGCAGAGGGATGGTTTCCATCACCATTCAACAACTGGCGGCCAAACCAGACCTCGTCTCGGAGATTGCCAGCCTGAAGAAGGAAATCCCCGAGGGCATCGCTCGTAACGCAACCGGCTTTGACACGGCGTCTTTCTTTTTCGATATTCCCGGCGCTGGTACCCAACTGCATATCCTCATCGGTGACCGTCAACATCTGATGGTCTCGATTTTGGGGTTTGGCGAGGCGCCCGAGACTTCCGGAGCCGCCGAGCGGATCGCGCGAAGAGCAATCAGTCGATTGTAGCGATCGAAACACTGCTGCCCAATCAGTTTTCCGAGGGCCTTTCCAAATGATCGATCACCAGGAATTCGCGCGGTCCTTTGCCCAAACCGAAGTCCGAGCTGCCTGCGGATGTTAGAAAGAAATGACCATCAATGAGGGTAGTGGGGAAATAGGTCTATGAATCTATGAATATCACCCTCCATCCTGGTTTGCTGTGCGTCGGCCGGGGCGCGGGTTTCTTAGATTCTAGTCGCAAAATCGAGTGCGTGCTCGGTGCCATCTTTGATTTGAGGTCGCCAACACAGCAGCGCCAGCTCGGAAACCGCTGATAGCTGAAAGCTCGCGGACGCCTGAATGGATTCTGGCGGCCGAATCGGAAGTCCGGCGGGCAGGGCGGGAGCGCGAATCCATCCGCTCTCCACCCCTATCCGTCACGCGTGATCCGAGCCCCGGCGCTTCGCGGCCCAATGTACTGTTCCCGGTACAGCCGCGGCTTCAGTCGCCCCGCAAGATCAATTGCCAAGCTGCTGGCTGGCGAAAACCGCCAAATCCCGCCATTGGCCCGCCACCACATTGAGGCGCAATTGTTGAACCGCGCCCGCCGGAGTCACCGAAGCGCTCTGTAAGCTCTTGAGCACGGCGGCGATGCTGCCCCGCGCCGCCAAAACCGTTCCCAGAACAAGGGAAACATCGTTGTCCGTCTGGGTCGCCGTGACCCCGAAGTTCTTACCCGCTTGCTCTACCGTATTGAATTGGTTCCTCACCGTGTCACGGACGTTGTTGTACTTGCCCCGTACCTCATCGGCGCCGCAAGGAAATTTCGCCACCTCCCGATCCACCATCGCCTGGTCGTTCCGAATGACGCCCTCCACGGCATCCCGGGAATTCGCCTGCGCCAACAACCCGTTCAAAGTTTGATTAAAACCGGACAAACTCGAAAAGCCCGTTCGTAGACTCCCGGAACTGTTATTCAACTGGGAGTCGAGCTGGGCGATAGCGGCCTTGACTTTGGCGGCGTCCGCGCCTTGCATTTGGCCCGAAGCGGCGTCCATCTGTTGGCTTACTTGGGGCAGCGAGACGGTCAGCCAGTTCTTCACCGGGGAGAATGCCTGGTCGAACTGATTCGCTTGCCCTTGAACACGGTTGTACCGTTGCTGCAAATCCGTCTTCAGCCACGTATACGCCGGAAATTTCCACGTCCATTGGTAATACTGGCAGTTCCCGAAACAATACCAGTGCCAGTTGTATTCACACCTTCCGGACAGATCCCACGGCCCGAAATTCGTTCCATTGATTACGGTAATTACCTGTCTCACCGACGCGGGCAGCGCCTTCATCCGGCCGATTGCCGCTTTGGCGGCCGCAATGTCCTGGCCCGGCAGCGCGCCAGCCGTTGCCGCCGCCATCGACAACAGCACGATGGCCGTCCGCAATCCGGCCTGGCCCTTCTTCAGGAAAGTGACATCAACCCTGGCTAACGATGGCTTCTTGTGTGAATTTCTGCGCGGCACTTTGCAACTCCTTCCAGCTTGCGATCTCAGCCTGGAGATTCAACGCTTTGGCCAACCAGGCGGGGTCGCCCAACTGATCGGCGGTAGCCAATCTGCAGGTATCGTCGATCCTGCCCTTAAGGTCCTGGAACCCTTTTCCCAACGTTCTCAACCGATCCGCTGAACTCGCCAAAGCCGGAGCGACTTTATTGGACGAGACAAAAAAATCGCCCATGTCGCTCTCGAGCAACGCCTTGCTCTCCATTTCCGATTTGTACCCGGTGATTTCTTTGGTCAAGCGCTCGAACTCCTGTTTGGCNNAACTCCTGTTTGGCCTTGTCGGCGCCAAACCAGCCTTTCGCTTTCTCGGCCGCTTCGTCAGCCTGCTTTTGGAGGCGTGGAATCCCGACCTTCAAGTCGCTGATCGCGCTGTTCGCCTGGTTCACGATTTCGCTGTCGTGCACGGCCAGCAGAGCCTTGGTGAGGCGAGGTCCGTAGGAAGCCGCCTTTTCGGCCGTGTTTTGAACGATCCCGGCCATCTCCCCCACCTGGAAAGCAAGTCCGTCGTTTCCGGCGAGCACCTGTCTTACCCGTGGCGCCCGTTCGCGGGCCGCCCCTTCCATCATATTCGGCAACAACTCCAATGTGGAAGAGATCGCATTCGCCGTATCGCCGGCGCGCATGGAGACCCACACAATACTGGCGTAGACTTCGTCCGGCGCGGTCGGATGGAGTAGATATTGGCTGTCCTCCGCGGTCTGGCGCCGCAAGCTGTCCGGACCGCCGAGTTCCTTGCCAATCTGATTGAGGTCCCGCATAGCGGCGGTAAACTGCTCTACGCTGACTTCGTTCTCAAATGGCCCGTAGCGCGAGACAAATCCAGCCTTGTCCGAAGGCACCCGGCTGAGCGGCGAAAAGAAGGCTTGCACGACGGCCCAATCCCGCCGGAAATCGAACATTCCTGTCATCACCTTTCCCCTTTTCGCCTTAGCCTCGCGCCGCCGAGGTCACCGTTTCTCCGCGTTCCCGGTACGCAACCACCAGCTCCATTCTCACTTCCGTAGCGTCCTTCGGATCCCCTCCATCGGGGTCGAACGTGAACGTCCATTGGGTGAAGGGCGTGGGCGTTGCATACACCTCGGAATCGATTCTCCAGCGATCGTAGATCTCTTCGCCGGCTACGGTATAGGCGTAGTTTCCCACCAGGCTCTTGGTCTCGAACCGGTACTCGTTTTGCGGTCCGAAACCGTTTTGATAGGAACCCGAAGTCGACACTTTGCCGAGCACTTTTCCCTTCGTGTTGGCAGCCACGCCCTGGATGAAGAACTTGGCCTCCGTAATCCAGATCGCAACATTGCCGCCACTGGGTAGTACGCCCTTCAACTGCTCATCGCCGGCTCCAATCGTCCAACTGAGGCTGGCCGGTTCGGCATCGGTCTTCGCCTTGAGAAGCGCAGTTCCCGGGCCCGCCGCTTCGCCAGGTCTCACAATTCTCAGACGAAAACCGATTTTCACATCGCTGTTCGGCAGCCGGACTTGCTTGCCGCCGGGGGTATCCCCTCGCAGCCGCGCGATCCACTCGGTCACGCTCACAAAAGCCTGCGTCAACTCCGCGGCGTTCATATCCAGATTCACAATGCCCGCCGGCGGCTCCTGGAAGTTCAGATAGAAAAACGAATTCCGGTACTGTTTCCAGGCCACGAACACCGAGCGCTTCAGGCTGTCCGCCCGGCCCTGGATCATACCCTTGAGCGCCGCCAGTTTCTCCTCATCGCTCTGGGATTGGGCTTCCAGCGCCGCCCAGCGCGCTTTCGTATCCTCAGCCGCTCGCAGCCGGGCCCGTACCAATGTCCCCTGCGACATCTGTGCTGCCGCCGATGCCATTTTGGCGTGAATCGCCTTACCGTATCCGGCCAGGATTTTCAGGCTGCCCTGGTACGCCGCGAGCGCAGTCCTCACCTCGCCCGATTCGGTCGATTCCATCGGTTTCAAAAAGGCTTCCCCCTGAATCACGAAATTGTCCCACGCCAGAGCCGGGTCCACGCGGTCCGCGGAACTCACTTCGGTCAAGTCCAGCGACTGCCCTTGCGGCCCGCCCACCAGCAGCGCGCTCGAGGCGAACGAAGCTAACGACTCCTCCTGCATCTTCATCAGACTCATCGCGCGCTTGAGCAGTTCGTTGTTGGGATCGCCCGCCTTCTCCGTGGCGGCGTCGTATATTTTCTTGCCTTCCTTGACGCCATCGATCACAGACACCAATGCATCCTTCATCGCGGGCAGCGCGGAGACATCGTTGCCCCCAAGGTCTTTCATTAGAAAATAATCGACGGCGCCTCTCCCCTGTCTGAGAGTCGCCGCCGGGTTCTTGCTGATTGACGACAGAGACGCCCCCGCCGAGCCGACCGCGGCGATAATCGCGAACGACGCCGTCAGGATCGCTTCCATCTGTTTGTAGATCGCGTAGCTGATCATCTCCGCTGTCAGCGTCTTCAGTTTTCGGTCGGATTCGGTCCGCTGCAGGTAAAACTGCCGGTTCAGAACCTGGACGTCGCCCAGCAGGTTCTTAATATTCCCGTCGATGTTATCCAGTTCCGTCTGGAGCGGGACAATCGAGTCCGAAATTGCGCCTCCGAGCGCGGCGCTGACGCTCTTGAGAGCGTCTTTAATTCCGGTTTGGACGTTTAGATTGCCCAGGTATGTCTCGTACTTGCTTAAAGCATCCAATAGGGCCTTTACGTGATTGCTATAGTAATTGGACGCGAGCACTGGCACGTAGAACGCGCCCGCCTCGGCGTCCAGTGTAACCAGCAGCGCGGCCGCGCTGTTATACAGGTCCGCCAGATCGCTGGAAATGGTGGCGCCATCCCCGCCCCATGCCCGTACACACGACGTCACCCAAAGTAACATCGACCGGGCCACACTCCGGTCTTCCTGGCCGCCCGAATCGGCCAGCCACGTCGCGGCCGTAAAGCTGGCTTTCAGGCTGTTGATCGCCCAAACCTTGTTGAGCAGATCTTCCATGTCCGCCTTTCGCTGAGTCACCTCCGGCGTGGCCTTGCCGTCGCTCGACACGGTGTAATACATGAGCTGAAGCGGCGCGTTTCCGGTTGGTATCCTGGAGGGCGATTCGCCGCCTGCCGGTTGCGATGCGGCCACCGCTGCGCTCCCTCCGGCCGATTCCTGAATCAGGAACATCGAGATCGAAGGCTGACCCGGCGCGGGCACGGGCATCGTGATCGCGCTTCCGTTCAGCCCCGAAACGTCTATGTTGCGCGCCACCACCACCACCGTGCTTGTGTCAAACGACGGCCGGTCCATCACCAGCGTGTCGGCGTAGATCGTAAGAGTCTTTCCCGTTCCCGCGGCCCGGTTCTTGATAATGTCTGAGAACTTAGCCTGCAAACCGGAAAAGACAACGTCCCGGATTTCTCCCTTTTCGTTGTCGGGCAGGTCCAGGTGCGTTCGGAAACTCCTGGTTTTCGAGTTCAATGTATCCCACGTCGTTGTCATTGGATGATCCCCCTTTCTCTTACGCGGCCACTTCGACCGCGGCTCCGAACTCCTTCCGCTCATACTTCACCAGGGAGTTCTGAGTAAACTCCGTGGTGATTTGAGAGATCTCCTGCCACTTCTTTGTCGCGTCGTTGAGCCGCGTCGCTTGCACGATCCACGGGTAGTTGCTGAGCTGCTCGGGCTGGTAGTTTGAGCAAAGATAGGTGAGCTTTCCGGCTATATCCAGCCAAATGCCCTCAATGACCGCGAGGTTCGTGCTGAAATCGGTCATACCCGTCCCAACCTGCGCTACTTGTCGATTGAGGGCCGTCAGATCGGTAACCAACAGCGTCTTTTGCTCTTGTTTCCCTTTCTCTTTCTCGATGTCGCCCAAAAGCCGTTTGTACTCCTTGCGCTGGTTCTCCGCGGCAATGCCCAGCGCGGTTGCGGCGGCGACCGCCCCGACGGCGAGACCGCCGGCCACCGCGACTGTAGTTCCGAAAGTAAACGGGGCCAAAATCAGGCAAAGGCAACTGAGGATTGCCAGACCGACCGACGCCACTGCCGCGGCGATGGTGAAATCGCGCCAGGCTTTTTCGGCCGCTTCGGATTTAGCGGTCAGTTCCTCGATCGTTTTCTTGATCTCCGCGATCGCATCGTTGGCCGTCTTCATAATCTGCGACTGCTGGCTGGTGTAGCGAACCAACTCTCCATTCGCGTCCGAGATTTGCCCGGAGAAGGACGACAACTTCGCTCTCAGCGCGTTGGTTTTTTTCTTAATGTCTTCCGCGACGGAAACCAGCCCTCCCTCCCCAAGTAAAGCGTCCTTGAGGTAACGGGCGCGCTCTTCCTTGGTGCCCGTCTTTGGATCGAGAATGACCCTGAAACTGTCGAATGTGTTTGTATACATGCTGGCGGCGCCCTGAATCTGCATCGCCAGCCAGACGATATGCGCGTAGATCTCCGTCGGCGGTTCCGGTTTCAGGACGTAATCGGGATCGACCGTAAGTTTGTTATAGAATTCTATTGGATTGCCGAAAACAGTCGTCAGCCCCTGCACCTTCTTCATTGCCGCAACTACCTGCTTCACGAGATTGAGATCTGCGAAATCGCCGTATTTCGTTCCGAAATCTCCTTGATTGATCGGAAGCGCCAAACACGTTGTGATGTAATTCTGCAGGTTGAGCCAACTGTCGCTAAAAAGGATGAAGCGGTTGGGACGTTGCTGGCTATCCGTTGTCTGGCTGAGAGTGTTGTTGGGCTCGACGCTGATATTGCCGTTTTCTGACATAAAGCTCCTTTATTCTGACTCAAACTGGAGTAACTCCGATTTTGGCTCCTCGATTGCGATTAGCATATCATAACTGTCGGAAAAACCGAATACTGGGAAACTGCGCCTCTTTAGTGATTTCACATACAAGTCTCCGGCCCGGCAATCCTGCCTGCTGCCGCCTTTCAGGCGGCCGATCGCGAATCTTCGCACGCGGCACGCGCCGGCTAAAAGCCGGTGATGCCCAATCAGTTTTCCGAGGGCCTCTCCAAATGATCGATCACCAGGAATTCGCGCGGTCCTTTGCCCGGACTCAACTGAAGTCCGAGCTGCTTGCGGATGTTGGAAATTATTGATGTATCGTGCGGTTCACTGGCTGCGCCGCTCTCCGGTGAAACCGGATCGGGAGGGGTAAAATCCCATTCCAAATGGATGTCGAACGTGCCGCTCAAGCCTGTCCGGTCGATCACAGGGAGTCCGCCAATAATGAGGAGTTTGGCAAAGACTTCGCCACGGATGCCACGCTCATCCAAGACGAAGTGCGATCCGTTCCTGGTGGGCGGGGTGAGAACCCCACACCGGGGCTTGCCGCCGGGAATGGCCGCGAGAGGCTGGGCGGCGTCTGCCGTCTCGGCAGGATCGCAGCTATCCTCTTTGGTGACTTGCAGTCTGGGGCCGTCCTTGGCCACAGTCATTAAGTAAACCGGAAGCTCTCGGGTCTCACGATGGATCTTTAAATGGAAGCGGTCTTCGAGGAGCCTTTGCAACATGGGGCCCCTCATCATTCCCATGCCCTGCGCAGATCCCGCTTTCGCGTCGATGGAATACCGGTACGACGACATCTGGTTCGGAAAGCCCTCGATCGGCGTCGGCGAAGTGGGCTGGTTCATGAAGTTGCCTGTGCCATCTGCAAATATTTGATACGCATCCTGGATCAGGCGGAAGAGCCCGAAACAGGGCACACTCAATCTGCCCGGCGAAGCATTTAGGGCGGCCCGCGGCTCCGTACCAATGCACTCTCTGATGGCAGCCACTTCAAACTGCGGCCTCGTATCGCCGCCCTGGGCGAACACGGGCAACCCGGCGAACACACCCAGGACGAGGGCCAACCAGTTACGCATTGTCGCAAATCTCCTTGCCGTTTTGACGCGGCCATGGGAAAAAGCGTGCAGGAAATCGCCCCTCAAAAAAACGCTCCTATCGAAAAATCGCCAATACCCCAAAAAAGTTTCCCGCAGGCCGATTGATTTTTCATCCCATCTCGCTGGGCGCGTGAGCGCGCCGTGGCGGGCCACATATCCGGCCAATGCGAGCCGATTTTTCGACTCGAGCCAGCGCGCGCACTCAAAGGTGCCTCAAGGATTAGGACCCTGTGCTGGTTCAGCGTGAAATGGAGAACTGGCGTTCCCCGTTAGCGAGTATACCGCCTTCTTCGGCGGGCCAGTTGGGAGAACATCGCGCGACGCAAGTGGCGACTGGTGAACTGGGCGGCGGCTGAAACTGCAGCTGGTTTCAACAAGGGAAAAACACGTTGGGTAGTCGGCGCTCACACAGCCCTCGTGGGTGGAAAAACAAACTGGCTAGGAAAGAAAATAGTGACCGCCCGAACGCTCAGACTCCCCGCCAAGCGACTTCCGTGTGGGCCACTTTCCGAAATGGCGGTTTCACGGCCACAATACTGTTTTCGCGTCGGACTGCCGACGGCCAGCGATTCCTCACCACGGGACAGGTGGGAGGATCCATCACCGCCGACCGGTTGAATGTGGTGGTGAGTTGGCAGGCGCGGGTGAACAGGTAACTGCAGCTCCCGGTTCTCACGCGGCACTCGGAAATTGGACGGCCCGGCGTCAATTTGACGGGAAACGCGCTACTCGTTGAACTGGCCGGCGGCGTTCTGCCGAGGATTGGGAACGATATGTGGGCTTCTCGTACAGTGGCCCCAAGCCTATCACGCAGCCTGCTGCCGACGAATCTGCCGCTGCTTTCGCGCCGCCTCCAACTTCCGATCCCGCTGGGCATGGATCTCAGCCTGACGCCCGGCGAGTATGTCCTTCGGCGTGATGTAGCCAACCGCGCTGTTCAGACGGACGTTGTTGTAATGCTCGACGTAGCCCCCACCAGACGCCGTGCATCGTCCAGCGATAGCGGCGTTCCCGGCCGGATGCACTCCCCCTTGAGCGATTTGTGCCAGCGTTCGATCTTTCCGTTCGATTGAGGATAGTAGGGCGAAGTTCTGACGTGGGTCATACCCGAGATCCGAATGAACTCCTTGAAGTCCTTGGCGATGAATTGTGGCCCGTTGTCGGAGATGATCCGGGCCGCGCCTCCGGGTACTTCTCCTTGGCTGCCTGTAGGATGATCTCGATGTCCGCCTCGGTCATCGACCCCCGCAGATCCCAGTTGACGATGTATCGGCTACAGCCATCGAGAACGCTGCACAGGTAATAGAACGTCCCGCTGATATTGATGTACGGCACGTCAATGTGCCAGTGCTGATGAGCGGCCAGCGGCTGCTCGAAGCCCGTGCCCTTCTTCGACGGCTTTCCGTTCCACTTCGACAACAGTCCCGCTTGCCCCAGCACCCGCCACACACTGGTCGGACTCACCGCCACAATGTCGGCATCCAGCATCATAAACGTCGGCCGCCGATAGCCTTCCAGCGGGTTCTTCAGATGGAAGCCGATGATGGCCTGCTTTTCCCAATCCTCCAGCCAGAAATCGCGGGGAACCCAGCCGTTGTGCTCGTTCACCTTGCCGTAGCGTTCCCGCCAGTCGTAGAACTTGCTGGCGGTGATGTCGAGCCACACGATAAACCGTCCGGCGCCGATCTCGGTTTTCTCCGACCAGCGCCGGACGAAGTCAACGATCTGATCCCGCGTATCGTGCGGAACCCAGACCCCGGTCAGAGTTCCCCAAGCGTTTTTTTTAGCGCGACGTGCTCCGCCATCAATTCCGCCAGGACCTCATCCTTGGTCTGGATCTTCTTCCCCAGGTAGTCGATTCGTTCCTGCTCGGCGGAATGGTTGGACCGCGCTTTCGGCTCAAAGGCAGCCGTTCCGTTCTCGAAGAACTCCTTCTGCCAGCGGTAAAAGACTGTCGGCTGGAGGCCGTGCTTGTCGCATAATTCTGAGATCGGAACCTGCTCCAGCAGATGCCTTCTCAGGATGGCGACCTTCTCTTCCGGCGTATAGTGCTTCCGTTGCTTCTTCATGCGTTCGCTCCATTATCTTGATTGGGGAACGCTTTCTCCATTTCCAGCTGAACCGGAACAACCCCACACTTCACCTAGCGCAAGAGCCTTCACCGCGGATTGAACTCTTGTTTTGCTCCGCGGCCTCCGCTCGCTCCGTTATCTCAGGTTTTGACTTTCTCTTCGTTTTCTCCGCGTAAATCTCCGTTTCTCCGCGGCTCCGCGTCCAAGATCCCCGCCTCGAATCGTCGCACAACTCCGACGCCGGATCTGGTCCCGAGCTCGTCTCCGGGTTTGGACTTTATTTGTCTGCCAGCCGTTCGCGGACTATCGATCCGGCGAATCCTCCGGAGGCAGCGTTTTTAGGAATATCCGGCACGGTAAGCCGTATCCACCTGAAAAAGAATAAGATCGCCTTCCGAAACCCTCTCCCGGAACTTTGGCCGGTTTTCGGTCACAAAATTTGGCGGAATATTTTCTCAATCATTTCAACACTTTCCGGATTTTACGGCCTGCAATGCCGATGACACCCCCTTACATTGAAATTAGGAGAGGAATTGATGCAACCCAAACCATTAACCCAAATGATCGACCTCGCCCGGCGCGGCAAGCCCTTCACAGCCTACGACGGCCACTCCGTTGCACGGAGCGACGGTATCGAGTTGAAATTCCGTCACTTACATGGAAATAGGAGGGTCATCGACCTGCGCGAGGAGAGCGGGGGCGCAAATTGTAAAAACGACCCTGAATTTGCGCCCCCCGATTTCGAACCGTCTCCGCAACCCGAAGAAACAGAGGAGGTTACGCCGTCATGAAAAACAAACTGACATACCGGGCCAAGGTGCGCCCCCCGAGTGGGGCAGACGCCCCGGTTTGCGTGCCAAGGACCCGAAAGCGGGCGTCCGTTCCGGATTCCGCCTGCCAACCGCCCGCCATCGGAACCCCTTCGCAGAAGCTCGGCCGTGAGAGATGTTCAGGTCTTAAGCTCTCATCGCCCTTTGACGTGGGAGGTGAAACCGTAGAGAATAAGCTTGTCCACGGAGGTGTTGCATGCGCAAATTCCCGAATACCGCGCGATTGGCCCTGTTCGCTTTGAGTGTCGCGCTCGCCGCGGCGCAGACCCAGACGCCGCACGCGCAAGCCCCAGCCGGCAGGGGAGGCGGCCGCGGTGCTCCCGTTCCCGGCGGACGCGGTGGCCCCCCGCCCGTGCCTCGCAAGCATCTGCTCGTCATCGGCATGACCCGCGGCTACCACCACGGCTCCACGTCCAACGGACTCGCCACCTTCTGGAAACTCGGCAAGGAGTCCGCCGTTTGGGACACGGAGATCAAGACCGACATGGAATGGGTCACCAAGAAGCCGCCCTCCAGCGAAGCTCACAACCTGGATTGGGCCGATGCCGTCGTGTTCGTGAACACCACCGGCAACTGGAAGCTCGACGATGAACAGAAGCAGTCGCTGCTGGCCTTCGTGCACGACGGCAAGGGACTCATCCTGGCGCACGCCGCGCTCGACGCCAACTACGATTGGCCGGAGTGGGCCGAAATGGTGGGCGGCTGGTTCCAGGCGCATCCCTGGGGAACGTTCGATGGCCCGGTGATCGTGGAAGATCCCACGTTTCCCGCCATGCGCCACTTCTCCCATCGCCTGTTCATCTACGACGAAATGTACTCGCCCAAGAACTGGTCGCGCGACAACGTGAACGTGCTCATGCGGCTCGATGAGACCCAGCTCAATTACACCAACCCGCAGTACGGCGTGGCCGCCACGCGTCCCGACAAGGACCAGGCCATCGCCTGGTCGAAGATGTACGGCAAGGGCCGCGTTTTCTGGTCGAGCCTGGGACACACCAATGAGGCTTGGGACAACGCGGACGTGCAAAAGATGTACCTGGAAGCGGTCAAGTGGGCCATGGGGCGAACCGAAGGCAGCACCGCTTCCCATCCGAAAGTGAATTGATCCAAAAAGGAAGTGACATGCAAAGCAGGCGCAGTTTCCTGGTCAGTACCGCTGCTACCGCGGCCCTCTCGCGCTCCGCCATCGGCGCGAACGATCGAATCCGCTTCGCCATCATCGGCGCCGGCACGCGCGGCAGCTACGTCGGAGGAGTCTTCACCGACTTCCCCGATGTGGACCTCGTGGCCGTGTGCGACGTCTTCAAGCCCACTCGCGACCAGCAGGCCGCCAAGCTCGGCGAGAAGACCAAGACCAACCCCGAGGCCGTCAACGACTACCGCCGCGTCCTCGACCGCAATGACGTGGACGCCGTCCTGATCACCACCCCCGACCACTGGCACGGCCCCATGGTGATCGAGGCCAGCCAAGCGGGCAAGGACGCGTATTGCGAAAAGCCGCTCACCAACAGCATCGAAGTGGGGCAGAAGATGCGGGCCGCGGTCCGCGAGCACAAGCGCGTGGTGCAGATCGGGCTCCAGCAGCGCTCCTGGGACCACTTCCAGGCCAATGCCAAGCGCGTGCAGGACGGGCTCATCGGCAACGTCTATCACGTGGAGTGCGTTTACCAGGGCAACTACACGCGCCCCACCGGCGACCCCGTCGACCCGCCCGCCGGCCTGGATTGGGACCTCTTCCAGGGCCCCGCCGAGCGACGTCCCTACGTCCCCATGCGGCAGCGTTCGTGGCGTGCTTTCTACGATTACTCCGGCGGCACGCTGCTGGATTGGGGCACGCATCTTACGGATGTGGCGCACTGGTACATGAACGCGCGCGAGCCGGTGAGTTGCAGCGCTTCGGGTCAGTATGCTCGCGTCGCGCCCCTGCCCGAGCAGTTGCCCGATACCATGGCGGTCACCTGGAAGTATCCGAAGTTCGTGATGACTTACACTAACTGCGTGCGCCAGAGTCCCGATTTCGACGTGCAGGGCAACCACTTTCTCGGTACTATCGGATGGCTGCAGGTGAACCGCACCGGGTACCGCTTCCGCGCCAACCCCGCGGGCCGCGCCGCCGCCGGTCGCGGCGCACCCCCTGCCCCGCCCTTCGAGCCCGTCAGTCAGAGCTTCCCTTACGTGGGCGGACCCTCCGACCACGCCCACGTGCGCAATTTTCTGGACTGCGTCAAGAGCCGCCAGGATCCCGTGGTCAACATCGACACCGGTTTCTACTCCTCGCTCCCGACCCTGATGGGCGTGCTCGCAATCCGCTACAACCGGACGTACACTTGGAATGGCCAGAGCGCCGGGTAACTTATGCACCGCAGACGATTCCTCCAAACCGCCGCCGCGCTCACGCTGCCGGCCCTCGCGCCGGCCGCCGCCACCGGCATGTACGTATCGCTGAACGGCACGCTGGTCGGCAACAAAGCGCCGTGGCCCGAGTTCGCCCGCCTCGCCGCGCGCGTAGGGTACGGCGGCGCCGA
>OMOG01000066.1:17938-18245 GCA_900290305.1 Candidatus Sulfopaludibacter sp. SbA4 | reverse complement strand
GATTGGCGGAGGCCAACATCGACGCGCACGTGCTGTGGTTCGCGACGGCGATTTCGCTGGCGACGGGATTTCTGTTTGGCCTGGGCCCGGCCATCGCGATGTGGAGAGCCGACCTGCAGGAGGCGCTCAAGGTTGACGCCGGAACGTCGCCGGTGAGGATTCGCATGCGTGGGGCGTTGGTGGCGGCGGAACTGGCGTTGGCCATCGTGCTGCTGGCGGGCGCGGGATTGATGCTCAAGAGTTTCTGGCGGATGAACCAAATGCCGGCGGGCTTCACCCCCGAGAAGATCCTGGTGATGCGGATTAC
>OMOG01000066.1:0-17928 GCA_900290305.1 Candidatus Sulfopaludibacter sp. SbA4 | reverse complement strand
GGGCTTCACCCCCGAGAAGATCCTGGTGATGCGGATTACGCCGGCCGGACCGCAATACAGCAGTTGGCCGCCGAAGCAGGTATACATCGAGGAATTGCTGCGGCGCCTGGAAGCCATGCCGGGCGTCGCGGCGGCGGGCATCGATGCGGGCACGCTGACCACCACGGTCCGTCCGTCCGGCGCGAACGAGTCACTGCCGGCGGCGATTCGCGCCGTGTCACCCGACTATCTGCGGGCGTTGGGCGTGCCGCTGGTCCGGGGCATGTGGCCCACCGAGGGCAGTCTGTTCAGCGTAGTTACGAATGAGGCTTTCGCCCGGCAGATGGCGAGCTTCGATATGGCGGGCCGGCACGTCGGAGGCTCGATCCTGAACGACACCATCACGGGAGTCGTGGCCAACTTCAAGATCTCGCAACTGGACGCCGAGCCGTTCCCGGAGATTTACATGCCGTACGAACGGTTTCCGTACATCCGCTCGATGCGGGTCGCGGTGCGGACTTCGGGGGCCGCGGCGGCCTTTGCTCCAGGCGTGCGCAGGTTGATTTCGGGGGTCGATCCGACGCAGCCGGTCTACGAGTTCCAGACGCTGGAGCAGGCGCTGGCGGATTCCATCGCGCCGCGGCGCTTCAACCTGTTCCTGTTGGGAGCGTTTGCCGGCACGGCGCTGGTGCTGGCGCTGATCGGGATTTACGGGGTGATCGCCTACTCGGTGTCGCAACGCACGCGCGAGATCGGGATCCGCCTGGCCCTGGGAGCGCGGCGCGGGGAGATTGTGGGCATGGTGGTGCGGCAGGGAATGGTATTTGCGGTGGCGGGGATCGCGGCCGGAGTGGCCGCGGCATTGGGTCTCACGCGGATGATGGAGAGCCTGCTGTACGAGGTGAAGCCCGACGATCCGTGGACATTTGCCGTGGTGGCGGGAACGTTGGGCGTGACCGCGCTGCTGGCTTCGTGGGTGCCTGCGTTGAGGGCCGCGCTGGTCGACCCGTTGAGGGCATTGCGGTATGAGTAGTGCAATTGACGCAGAGACGCTGAGGCGCGGAGGAAGACGCGGAGGGAACAAAGAGAGAGTCAAGACCTGAGCGAACGGAGGGAGCGGAGAGCGCGGAGAACACATCATCCACTGGTCTCTGCTACGTTTTGACGAGTGAGTGAGAATGGAAAGAACATGAGACTTGTCTTGACCATCTTCTGCGCGAGCCTGGCATGCGCCCAAACCTGGGTGCCCCAGAACAGCACGACCACGGCGTCCCTCCGCGGCGTCAGCGCCGTGAGTGCAAAGGTCGCATGGGCCAGCGGCACGGGAGGCACGTGGCTGAAGACCACCGATGGCGGCGCGACGTGGGTGGCGTCCAAAGTCCGGGGCGCGGAGGATCTGGATTTCCGCGATGTCCAAGGCGTCGACGAACGGACCGCATACCTGCTGAGTATCGGGACAGGCGACAAGTCCCGAATCTACAAGACCACCGACGGCGGCCAGCAGTGGAAGCTGCAGCTCACCAATCCCGATGCCAAAGGCTTCTTCGATGCCCTGGCGTTCTGGGACGCGAAGCATGGAATCGTGCTGGGAGACCCGGTGGACGGGCACTTCGTGGTGATGACCACGGAAGATGGCGGCGATCATTGGCAGCGCCGGCAGACTCCCGCGGCGATGCCTGACGAGGGCGCCTTCGCAGCCAGCGGCACCTGCGCGGCAGTGATGGGATCGCGCGAAGTGTGGTTCGGCACGGGCGGCGTGGATGGCGCGCGGGTCTTTCACTCGGTGGATGGCGGCGCCACCTGGACAGTGGCACGCACACCGATCCGCAACGATCGGGCGGCGGCGGGAATTTTCTCGCTGGCGTTTTCCGATGCGCGGCACGGCATCGCGGTGGGCGGCGATTACAGCAAGCCGGATGACGCCGGGCACAACATCGCCGTGACGTCAGACGGAGGCAAGACGTGGACCGAACCCGCGGGCGCCCATCCCCAGGGCTTTCGGTCGGTGGTGGCTTTCCTGCCGGGCGCGACGATGTGGATCGCGGCGGGAACATCCGGGTCGGATGCCTCTTCCGACGGCGGCAACATTTGGACGCACTTCGACGACGGGAACTACAACGCGGTCAGTTTCGTTTCGGGGAAGGCGGGGTNNGATGAAATAGGTGAGGGGTCGCGTCATGTGGCGTGCCGGTTTGATTCTCTTTTTCTGCCCCGGCTTGGGCGCGCAACAGGCCAGCTTCGAAGGCGTGGCTACGAACTCCGTAACCAGGCAGCCGATGAGCGGCGTGCATGTGCGGCTGATCGGTTTCAACATGGACAGCCCCGGAGATGTGTACGCCGCCATCAGCGACCGGGCTGGGCGCTTTTCCATCGGCGGGATGAAGCCCGGGGCCTATGCGTTGATGCCGGAATTCCGGGGCTTCGTCTACCTGCAGCCGAAGCAGGGCGCCATGCCAATCCCGAGCGTCACGCTCAAGGCGGGCGAGCACATCGCCGATTTCAAGCTGGAGATGACGCCGCGCGCGGCGATCGCGGGACGCGTGGTGGATGAGTTCGGCGACCCGCTGCAGTATGTATCGGTGCAGGCCGTAGCCTTGTCGCCGGATCGCGCGGTGGGCCCCGCGACTCTGTCGGGGCAGTTCGGGGCCACCACCGACGATCGCGGCATGTTCCGCATCAGCGGCGCGCCCGGAAAATACTACGTGAAAGCGACGCCTAATGGAGTCAATTCCAACGGTCCGCCGGAAATCCGCACCGATGGAACGGCTCCCGCCGAGTATGCCGCAACCTGGTACCCCAGTGCGGCCGGCAAGGACGCAGCCACGGTGGTGGAAGCGCCCATCGGAGGCGAGGTCAACATCGAGATCCGGATGGCGCCTACCTCGCTGCAGCGAAGCCTCACGCTCAACGGGGTGGTGCGCGGCATTCCGGAAGGCAACGCCCGCCCGTCGGTCATGCTGCAATCGGGCGACAGCCCGGGACGGTTCACCAGGTCGCGCAGCGCCCCGGTGGGTGCGGACGGCCGATTCACGTTTTCGCGGCTGGAGCCGGGCTTCTATCGCGTATCGGCGATCTGCGCTGCCGGCGTAACGCGGCTACAAAGCGCGGCCGTGGAGCTCAAGCTCGACGGCGATGCGTCCAACGTGGAACTGCATCTGACGGGCGCGGGCGAACTGACCGGCACGCTGGAGATCGCGGGCGACCCGAAGGGCCCCGCCGCGCCGGCGGAAAAGCGGTCGGTACGCCTCGAAGCCGAGGGGAGTTTGGGCTTTGGATCGGCGCTGTCTGGCGACGTGGATCGTGACGGCGCGTTCCACATCGCCGCGGTTCCCCAGGGCCGCTTCACGGTGCACGTCGATCCCTTGCCGGAGAATGCGTACGTCAAGAGCCTGGAGCTGGATGGCACCCCGGTTGCCGATGGCGTGCTGGATCTTGAGCGAAGCGCGCCCGGTGGGCGAATCAAGATCGTAGTCAGCCGCAAGGGCGGGCAGATTTCGGGATCCGTGCTGGACAAGGACGGCGCGAAGCTCTCCAACGCGATCGCCATGGTGTTGCTGGTGGACGACCCGGCCAAGGTGGAACTCGACAAAGACGACGAACATATGGACCGCGTTACGCCCGATGGCATGTACAGTTTCAAGGGAGTTCGTCCGGGCAAGTACCGGATGCTGGCGATTGACGCTCTCCACTCGCCGGACGTGCAGCAGCCCGACACGCTGAAGAAGCTGGCGGCGGCGACCGAAGAGTTCGAGGTCAAAGAGGGCGACCGGATCGCCAAGGACATCAAAGTTGTGGCGCAGGAGGACACTCATGCGAAACCGAAACCATAGCGCGCTGGCGGTGGTTGCGGTGGCGGCGTGCGGCATGGCTGTTGCGCAAACGGCGCCTCCCGCGGCCGATGAAAAGCCGGCGAGCGTTTCCGGAGTCGTGACGAATTCGGTGACAGGCGAACCGTTGTTGCGGGCGCACGTCACCCTGCGGGGCGGTTTCAACCCGTCCAACCAAACACCGCAGACATACGGCGCCATGACCGGCGCGGAGGGCAAGTTCTCCATCACGGCGCTACGTCCGGGATCGTATTCCGTGTCTGCGGAACGCATTGGGTTCGAGATGGCGGCGTTTCCGGATGGCGGGACCACCACCCAGGTGACGGTCAAATCCGGCGACACGAAGGACGATCTCAAGCTGAAGCTGGTGCCGGATGGAGCGATCGCGGGACGAGTAGTGGACGCCGATGGAGAGCCGATGGAGGCAGTATCGGTGACCGTCGACACAGGCGGATTTGGCGGTGGCCAGGGGACCATCACCGACGACCAGGGACACTTCCGGATTGGCGGATTGAGGCCGGGAAAGTACCGCATCAAGGCGACCCCGACGAATCTGCCCATTCCGGCCGAGATCCGCACCGACGGCACGGTGGAAGTCCACTACGCCGCCACGTATTACCCGAGATCCCTGGACGGAAAGGGCGCCACGAAGATCAACGTAGCGGCCGGGGGTGAGGTGACGGATGCCGATATCAAGTCGATCCGCACGCCAATCGTGCGGGTGAGCGGGACGGTGACCGGAATTCCGCAGGGAAGCCGCAACGTGAGTCTGATGGTCCAGCAGGGCTCAGGGATTAGTAGCGGAACGCAGGTGAAGCCCGACGGCACGTTTGAACTGTGGCGCCTCGATCCGGGTAAGCATACGCTGTCGGCAACGTGGCGCAACGCAGGGCAAGCGCTGCAAACGGCGCCGCTGGAAATCGATGTCGCCGGCTCCAACATCGACCACGTGGAACTGCGGATGGTGGCGCCGTCGGATATTTCCGGGATAGTGCAGTTCGAAGACGAGCAAGCGAAGCCGCAAGCTCGGCCGCAGCAGCAGGGGCAGGGCGGCCAGCAGTCCGAGCCGCCGAAGCCGCCGCAGCGGCTCTTCCTGCGGCCTCCGAGCGGGTTCCTGTCCGGCGGGCAGCAGCAGGCGGAGATTGCCGCGGACGGATCATTCACCCTGCGCCAGATCCAGCCAGGACGTTACCAGGTGACGCTCTCGTGGAACAACGCCTACGTGAAATCGCTGCGGTTGGGGCAGGCCGGGATGGAGGGCCGGACGCTCGATCTGCGGAATGGCTCGGCGGGTGCCGCCCTGACCGTGCTGGTCAGCTCCGGGGTGGCCGAGGTATCGGGGACTGTCCGGAACGGAGACGATCCCGCCGGCGGGAAGCTCGTCGCGCTGGTACCCGACCCCGCCGACGGGACGCGGCCCTTCACCGCCAGGTCCGGCCCGGACGGCGCGTATCGCTTCAGCGGAATCGCGCCGGGGCGGTACAAGCTGGCGGTGATCGACGATGCCGATCAGGGCGCCGCCATGTCGGACGCCGGCTTGGACGACTACGAAGACGCGCTGGAGATTTCGATCGGGGCGGGGGAGAAACTCGCCAAGGACTTGAAGGTGCGGGCCGGGGAAGGGAAGTGATCCGCGGATCCGGTTGCCTCCCTGGGGCAAACCGTGTATAAGTGATGCTGGGAGAGGAGCGACCGATGGACGAAGACACCAAGCCTTGCCCGGTTTGCGGCGAGACGATCAAAGCAGTGGCGATTAAATGCCGTTTCTGCAATTCCGATCTCGCGGCGCACGCGGCTGCGCGTGAGGCCGAAGTGGAGCAGGAGCTGTTCGCGGGCCACCCGGCTGTGATGTACAGCGTGGGTCAGTACGCATCTTTTGTTCTTTCGCTCGGATTCGGCTATCTCAGTTACAAAATCAGTGGCGATTTGCTGTTGACTGCCGGAAGCGTGGTTCTGTCCCTCGGCCTCATCTACTTGTGCTACTGGGTCAGAAGCGCCCGGACCAGGTACCGCATCACCACACAGCGAATCCAGAGGGAACTGGGCCTGCTGTCGAAGGTGCAGGAGAACCTCGAACTGTTCCGCATCGACCACTTCGAGCTGCGCAAGCCGCTCACCATGAGGCTGGTGGGTAATTCCGTTCTCCACATCTTCTCGTCCGATGAACACTTTCAGAATTTCCGCCTGTACGGCATTCCGCAGATCGAGTCTCTCTCCGAACGATTGCGCGAATGCTCGCTCCGCGAACGCACCCGGAGGGGATTGACCACCTTCATCAAAGCGTGAGTTCCCTCACAGTACGGCTCTCTCTCGCCCAGCCGTTGTATCGCGGCCTTCCGTATCCTACGA
This sequence comes from Candidatus Sulfopaludibacter sp. SbA4, assembly GCA_900290305.1. Taxonomy (GTDB): domain Bacteria; phylum Acidobacteriota; class Terriglobia; order Bryobacterales; family Bryobacteraceae; genus OMOG01. The sequence goes on along the minus strand of OMOG01000066.1, from coordinate 11,773 downwards.
TAGGAGACCAGGAGGGCAGACCAATGTTTCAGAGACTGGCAATCATCGCAGGGATTACCACCGTGGCCGCGTCCACCATGTTCGCGGATTTCACGTACCAGGAAACCACCAAAATCACCGGCGGAGCGATAGTGAGCGCCATGAAGGTCGTGGGCGTGTTTTCCAAGCAGGCGCGCCAGGCCAACCAACCGGTCCAGAGCACGGTATCGGTGAAGGGCGACCGGATGGTGCGCCGCAGCCCGACGCATGTGTCGATCGTCGACCTTGCCGCCCAGACTATAACCAGCATCGACCTGCAGAATAAGACCTACTACGTCATGACGTTCGACCAAATGAAGCAGATGCTGGAGCAGATGCAGCAGGCCATGCAGCAGAAGCGCCCGGATGGCGACCAGCCCCAGATGAAATTCAAGGTGTCCGCCGTCCCCACCGACAAGACCAAGCAGATCAGCGGATTCGACGCCAGGGAGATGATCCTCAAGATGGAGATGGAGGGCACCGACCAGAAGAGCGGGCAGACGGGTTCGCTGGTGATCACCTGCGACACCTGGATCGCGCCTGCCGTGCCGGGCTACTCGGAGGTGCGCGATTTCCAGCGCAGGATGGCGGAGAAGATCAACTGGTCGCCCAACGGCAACATGTTCAACAACCGTCCCGATGTGTCGCAAGGTATGGCCGAAGTCTACAAGGAGTCGGCCAAGCTGGACGGCATGCCGGTGTTCCAGACCACCACCATGGGCGCCGCAGGCACGGTGCCCGCCGACGGCTCCAATCCGCAGCCCACGGCCCAGCAGCCTCCGGCCGATCGTCCCTCGCTGGGCAGCGCACTGGGCGGGGCGCTCGGCGGCAAGTTCGGATTGGGCCGCAAGAAGCCGCAGCAGGACACGCAGCAGCAGGCGCCTCCGTCGAATGGCGGGTCGGCGTCGGGAGTCCTGCTGGAGATGACCACGGAGATGACCGATTTCTCGGGCAACGCGTTGGATGGGTCGCAGTTCGAGGTGCCGGCGGGGTTCAGTAAGATCGAGGCCCCCATGAGGCGCGGCATGCAATAAGGGATATAATTGAACGATGGGTGACGTCCGCACACTGTTGACGTTCGAGCAGTTCGAGCAACTCCCCGACGATCCAGGCAAATGCGAATTGCTGGAAGGAGAGTTGATTGAAATGCCGCCCGCCAAACGCAAGCACAATCGAACGTCGGAACGCCTGTTCCGGCGCCTGGATGCGGCCGTGCGGAAGCTGCATCGTCGGGGCCAAGCCGCCGGACTGGGCGATACACACCACGAGGAGGGGTACTTGCTCGGACCGGTGACGTGGCTCAAGCCGGACGTCAGCATCACACACGCCAACCAACCGGAAGGCGACTACTTTGAGGGTGCGCCCGCCTTGGCCGTCGAAGTCATTTCCGAGAGCAACACGCCGCGCAAAATAGCCCGCAAAGTGGAGGCGTTTCTGGCGCACGGGTCCGTGGAAGTCTGGGTGATCTATCCGGATCGCCGCCAACTGCTCCTCTATCGCAAGGGCGCCGCAGTAACGACTCACTCCGGGCGATTCACATCGGATTTGCTGCCGGGAGTGGAGATCGATCTCGACGCGATTCTGGGCGAGTAAGGCTATAATCGAACCATGGGCGACGTGCGCACACTGTTGACGTTCGAGCAGTTCGAGCAGCTCCCCGACGATCCAGGCAAATGCGAATTGCTGGAAGGAGAGCTGATTGAATTGCCGCCCGCCAAGCGCAAGCATAATCTGAGGTCGGAGCGCCTGTTCGTGTTGCTGCTTGCCACCATGCCGGAGTTGCATCGCCGGGGCGAGGCCCCCAATTTAGGCGCTCCACATATCGAAATGGGTTACCGGCTCGGACCGCTGACGTGGCTCAAGCCGGATGTCAGCATCACACACGCCGGGCAACCCGAGGGTGACTACTATGAGGGCGCGCCCGCCCTGGCCGTCGAAATCGTTTCCGAGAGCAACACGCCGCGCAAGATTGCCCGCAAAGTGGAGGCGTTTCTGGCGCACGGGAGCTTGGAAGTCTGGGTGATCTATCCGGATCGCCGCCAACTGCTCCTCTATCGCAAGGGCGCCGCAGTAACGACTCACTCCGGGCGATTCACATCGGATCTGCTGCCGGGAGTAGAGATCGATCTCGACGCGCTTCTGGGCGAGTAACTCAATTCACCCAGGCGATAGCTTGCGCGGCCACGTATCCCTCGGATGGCCGGTCATTCCAGGCTGAGACGAAATCGTCATTCTCTAAACCGGGGAATTCAATCTCCACCGGCTCCCCTTCCTCGGACAACCACTGACCGCCTCGATAGGAGAACTCTACCGAGTCATCGCAGCCGGGAATGGCAACCCGGACGATGGTGCCACAGGTCGAGAGCACGATTCCATCGGACCGCGATCCCGACCATCGGGTAACTATAATTCGCATGGTTCACGAGTGTAGTAGCGTGCAAACGCTATTCCTCTCATTGGAAACAAAGGGTTTAAAGTTCCATGAGTACCGGGAGACTCATAACCTAAGTTAGTTGCGATGTGACCTGGAGACTACTTCTTCCTCGGCGGAGCCGCCTTCTTGGTCACTTTGGGCGGATGCTCCTGGTTCTTCACGATCTCTTCGATCTGCGACCGCAGCACGTCGTACATGGGGTTGGGCGGGTCCATCACCGTCAGTGCACGGTGGTATAGCGCCAGCGCCGCTTCCTTGTTGCCCTCCTCGATCTGCTCGGTGGCCGCCCCCGACAGTCCGGTCGCGAGGAAGTGCGCGCGGATGGCGTTGGCCCGGTCTTCGGCTTCTTTCGCCTGGTCGTACTTCTTCTGGTCGGCGTAGAAGACCGAAACCTTGTCCAGGGCCATCGCGATCATCGGATGATCCTCGCCGACTGACTTGATCCACAGCGCGATCAACCGCTGGTAGATCGGGTCCGCTTCCTCGTACTTCTTCTGCCCGAAGCAGGCGTAAGCCAGGCCATCCACGGTGGCGATGAGATCGGCGTCCTCCTTTCCCAACAGCGTTTCGCGGATCACCAGGGCGTGCCGGTACGTATTCTCCGCCTTATCGTAGGCGCGCTCGGTGATGTAGGCCCCCGCCAGGCGATCCAGATCCGGCACCAGCGACGGATCGAGCGGGCCGACCGACTTGGTGCGAATCTCCAGGGCCGTGTTGAGGGAACCGATGGCCGAGGGCACATTCTTCTGCTCCATGAAGAGTTGCGCGGTGCGGCTGAAATCGTCCGCCACGGCAGTGCTGTCGGGTCCGAACGCCACGCGGTGGATTCCCATCACGCGCCCCAGGATGAGGTGGGCGCGGTCGTAGTTCTTCATGCCGCGGCAGAGCCCCACCGAGACCAGCAGGTCGTCGGCGACCTTCGGGTCGTTGGGGCCCAGGATAGTCTCGCGCCAGTTGATGGCCATCTGCAGGTAGTTGTCGGCGTCGGCGAATTCTCCCGCCGCGGCGCGCACGCTGGTGAGGCGCTTCAGGATGTCGTAGCGCAGCGGGTCGCCGGGCGGAGTCTGCTGCGCCAAGTCCCAGGCTTTGGCGTAGGATTGGCGCGCCGCCTCGTAGTCCCCTCGCATATAGCTTTCGCTGCCGGTCTTGACGAGCATCGGGATATCGGGCACCGGCTCCTGGGCCGCGGCCCACCGGGCCGCAAGGGCTAAAAGTGGGAGGATCAATCGCATGCTACAGTTTGTAGTACTAATTCGTTAGTGTTGTCAAGTGGGAGGGTGAAAAACTATCAGATCCTGTTATCTTATAGGCGCACGCCCGTCTATCTTACAGGAGGAAACACCATGCCCAACAAACTCGGTTTCGGTCCGGCGTGGCTGGCCCTGGCCGCGGCCCTGGCGTTGCACGTCACCGACGAAGCGCTCACCGGCTTCCTGGGCGTCTACAATCCCACCGTCGCTGCCATCCGCGCGCGCCTTCCCTGGCTGCCGATCCCCGTCTTCCGGTTCGACATTTGGCTGGCATTGCTCATCGCCGGGATACTGCTGCTGGCTGCGCTCGCGCCCGCGGCATTCCACGGCAACCGCTACCTGAGGCGCGCCGGCTATACTCTGGCGGCGCTAATGCTGTCCAATGGCGGATCCCACATCCTCGGCACCATTGCGGGACGCACCGTCGCCGCGGTCCGGTTTCCGCGGCCCATGCCGGGCTTCTGGTCATCGCCCCTGCTCATCGCGGCTTCCCTCTGGCTCTTGTTCAGCCTGCGGACCAGCGCGCACGCCGCCGCCGCGGTCCGGCAGTCCGTGCCGCCGGCGAATTAGAATGGAAGGCAATGAGATTCCGCGGCATCCTGCTGGTGTGCGCTCTGGGCCTGCCCGTCACGGCCGACGAGGGCATGTGGCTCTTCAATCAGTTCCCCAAGGACCAGGTCAAACAGAAATACAGCTTCGAGGTGAGCGACGCCTTCCTCGAAAAGCTGCGCCTGGGATCCATGCGCATCGGCGCCGGATCGGGCTCCTTCGTCTCGCCCAACGGCATGGTCTTCACCAGCCACCGCATCGCGTCGGGCTGCATCGCGAAGGACGGATTCTATGCCGCCACCACCCAAGAGGAACCCAAATGCGCCGGCCTGGAAGCCACCGTCCTGCTCGCCATGGAGGACGTCACCCGGCAGGTGAAGGACGCCGCCAAAGAGGGCGCCAAGGCCGCTGAAGCGCTGCAGAAGCGCACTGCCGCCATCGCACAAATCGAGAAGATCTGCGCCGGCAAAACCGGAAACCAATGTGCCGTGGTGAAGCTCTCCTCGGGCGAGCGCTACGATCTCTACCAGTACAAGAAGTACAGCGACCTGCGGCTGGTGTTCGCCCCCGAGTCGGCCATCGCCTCTTTCGGAGGCGATGCCGGCAACTTCACCTACCCGCGCTACGCCCTGGATATCGCCTTCCTGCGCGCCTGGGAAAACGGCAAGCCGGCCGACACGCCGCACTACCTGAAGTGGAGCGCCGAAGGAGTCAAGGATACCGATCTCATCTTCGTGGCCGGCAGTCCCGGCAGCACGTCGCGGCTGGCCACCGGGGCGCAGCTTGCCTTCTACCGCGACACCGCGCTGCCCTTGAACCTGGGGCGCGTGCAGGCGCGCATCGAAATCCTGCGGGCGTTCGCCGCCAAGAGCGCGGAGAACCAACGCCTGGCGCAGCCCATGCTTTCCACGTTCGGCAACGCCTACAAATCCGAGGCCGGCAAGCTGATCGGCCTCAAGGACGACCGCCTCATGGCGCGCAAGCTGAATTTCGAGAGGAGGCTGCGCAACTCCGTGGAGCGCGATCCCAAGCTGGGAACGGCGGCCGGCAAGGTGTGGGACGAAGTGGCGGCCGCGTATAAGACGTGGGCGCCGTTCGAGAAGCCGTACGAGGTGCTGGAGCGCCCCGCCGCGCTGGGATCGTCGCTGTTCGCCATGGCGCGGCAGATCGTGCGGCAGGAGGGGCCGCTCGCCTCGGGCGCGATCGACGAGTCTCTGGAGATCGCCATGCTGGCGCAATACCTCGAGGAGGTGAAGGCGCTGGGTGAAAAGGAAGCGCCCGTCAAAGCCGTACTGGGCAGCCGCACGCCGCAGCAGGCTGCCGAAGAGTTCGTGCACTCCTCGAAGCTCCAGGATCCCGCCGCGCGCCGGCGCCCCGCCGAAGACGACGGCATGATCCGCCTCGCCCGCCTTCTCGAGGATCCGGCCCGCAAGCTTCGCAAGAAGCACGAGGACACCATCGAGTCGCTGGAGGCCTCCAGCGCCGAGCGCATCGCGCAATACCGCTTCAAGGTTTTCGGCGCGAACGACTATCCCGACGCCACCTCCACGCCGCGCGTCGCCTTCGGCGCCGTAAAGGCGTACCGCGACAAGACCGAAGCGCCCGTGCCCTTTGCCACCACGTTCGGCGGCCTCTATCACCTGGCGGGCAATCGCGAGCCGTACCAGTTGCCATCGCGATGGGTGGAAGGCAAGGCGCGGCTGGACCTGGTGATGCCCTTCAACTTCGCCAGCACCTGCGACATCACGGACGGAAGCTCCGGCAGCCCGGCCGTCAACACCCAGGGCGAAATCGTGGGGATGGTCTTCGATGGCAACATCGAAAACCTGGCCGCGACTTATGCCTACAGCGACGACCAGGCGCGCGCCGTACACGTGGCCTCGCAAGGCATCGTGGAGGTGCTGCGCAAGCTGTACCAGACGCCCGGGCTCTTGCACGAGCTGGGCCTGTAGTCCGCCCCATGAAAACCGTGCAGGCAATCCTGCCCAATGCCACTTACTTTGGGATTTTGCACGAATTGTGGGGGCGGACCCCCTGGTCCGCGCGGGTCCCCCTGGACCCGCTCTTTGACACAGCCAAATCAGCCCGATGTGATCCGCGAGAGGCCGACGAGGGCGCCGGCAGCGGACCGGGGGGTCCGCCCATGGGGTCCGCCCCACAATTAAGGCAGAACGTCCGATTGTGGGAAAACTACGTGGCTTTAGGCAATCCTGCCTGCGCCGCCTTTCAGGCGGCTCCGCGCCGCTTTCATCCAACCCCGCCCAGCTCCCTGTAAAGCCACGATCGCGCCAAACTCCACTCCCGCGGGATCGTCCGCACCGACACCTTCAGCACATCCGCCGTCTCTTCCTCATTCAGCCCGCCGAAGAAGCGCAGCTCCACCAGGCGCGCTCGGGCTCACGCTCCAGGGCGGAATGGTAGATCTGCTCAATCTCCTCCCAGCGGTCACCAGTCATTGTGGATAGGGGTTTAGCTTAGCTATTGTGACGTAGCCGCCCCAAAAAGTTTTTGGTGAATTTTGCCCGCTCCGTTGCTTGCCAGTGGTAGGATAGGAGACCCTTTATGTTCCGCCAACCCGTAAGACTTGCCACCTTCTTCGCCGCGATCCCGTGTCTATTCTAAAATCTAAAGAATGCCCATCGAAAGCGTGTGTGTCTACTGCGCCTCGAGCGATCAGGCGCCTCCGCTGTATGCGGACGCCGCCGCGCGCCTCGGCCGCCATCTCGCGGCGGAAGGGTTCGCCCTAGTCTACGGCGGAAGCACGCTGGGCTCGATGGGCTGCCTGGCGCACGCCGCGCTCGATGCCGGAGGCAAGGTCACGGGCGTGATCCCGCGCTTCATGGACGATCTCGAGTGGGGTCACCGCTCCCTGACCAAGCTTCACGTAGTGGATGATATGCACGAGCGTAAGCGATTGATGCTGCACCTGTCTGACGCGGTAGTGGCGCTGCCGGGAGGGTGCGGCACTCTCGAAGAGCTGTTCGAGGCCATCACCTGGAAAAGGCTCGGGCTGTACCTGGGGCCCATCGTGCTGGTGAACGTCAACCGCTTCTTCGATCCGTGCCTGGCACTGCTCTCCCGCTGCGTCGAGGAGCGCTTCATGGACGAGCGCCACCGCGCCATGTGGTCCTCGGTCGCCGAGCCCGAGGAGGTGGCGGCGGCCTTGCGCGCGGCGCCCGAGTGGTCCAGTGCCGCGCGGTCGTTTGCGGCCCTGCGCTGAAACAGATATATTCGATCCAGACCACCATGCTGCCACGATGGCTCCTGTTTCTCGCGCTCGCCGCGCCCTTGTGCGCCCAGCAGGTGAGCGACGCCGACCGCCAGAGATTCGAACAAATCAAGGCCAAACACGATCGCGGCGAGCCGGTCACTCCCGAGGAGCAGCAGTTCGCGCAGGGCATCCTGGCGCGGCAGAACCAGGCCAACCAGGCCGCGCAGAACGCAGCCTACGCCAAGGCCCATCCGCCGCGCGAATCCACCGGCCTCGTGCCGCTCCCCGACCTGGGAACCGGCCTGTACCAGGGCGAGCAGGGAGGCTTGTACCCCGGCGGCCGGAACACCCCGCCGCCCGCGCACCGCGACGCCGGCCTCGCGCTCGCCGGCCGCGTCGTTCCCCTGGATCGCGCGGGGAACGCCCGCGAGGGGAACGCCGCCGAGGGGAAGTTCGCGGACACCGGTCGAATCGTCCTCCTCTCCATCGGCATGTCGAATACCACGCAAGAGTTCACCGCCTTCCAACAGCTCGCCGCGCGCGAGAAAGGACTCAATCCAAAACTGGCCATCGTAGACGGCGCGCAGGGCGGGCAGACCGCCCGCATCACCGCCGACCCGAAGGCCAACTTCTGGAACGCAGTGGATCAGCGCCTGAGCGCCGCGGGCGTCACCGGACGGCAAGTCGAGGTCGTGTGGCTCAAGCAGGCCAACGCGCAGCCGGCCGCGCCGTTTCCAGCGGAAGCCAGGCGCCTCGAAGCGGACATCGTCACCACCCTGCACAACCTCCACGACCGCTTCCCGAACCTCAAGATCGCGTATCTCTCGAGCCGCATCTACGGAGGCCACGCGGCCACCCCGCTCAATCCCGAGCCGCACGCCTTCGAGACCGCCTTCGCGGTGAAGTGGGCCATCGCGGACCAGATCGCCGGCAACCCCGATCTGAATTACGATGCCGCCCGCGGCCCCGTGCGCTCGCCGTGGATCGCCTGGGGACCGTACCTGTGGGCCGACGGGACCAAGGGCCGCAAGCGGGACAGCCTCGTCTACCTGCGCGAAGACCTCGGCCCCGATGGCACGCACCCCTCCGATTCCGGCCGCCGCAAAGTAGCGCTCCAGCTTCTCGAATTCCTCCGAACCGACCCGACGGCGCCCCCCTGGTTCCTCGCGGCTCAATAGACCACTTGCCCCTGACCCCCAGCCCCCAAACCTTAACCCCCGCGTTTCGGCTATGATAGGTATTCAAGGAAATTTCATGCAGAACGCGCTGTTGACCAAGTTTATTCAGAAAAACAAACGGTCCGACATTCCCACCTTTCGGCCCGGCGACACCCTCCGTGTCCACGTCAAGATCAAGGAAGGCGACAAAGAGCGCATCCAAATCTTCGAAGGCATCCTCATCGCCCGCCACAATACCGGACTCGGCGAAACCATCACCGTCCGCAAAGTCAGCTTCGGCCAGGGCGTGGAGCGTATCTTCCCGTTGCACGCCAGGGTGATCGACAAGATCGATGTCGTACGCACCGGCCAGGTGCGGCGGGCCAAGCTGTACTACCTGCGTGGATTGAAGGGCAAGGCCGCCCGTCTGAAAGAGCGCGCATAGCCAACGCGGTTCCTCATGCGACCCGAGTCGGCGGGTGGCCAATTCCGTTGTGAAGCCACGCTGGAGCGACAGTTGCGCTCGCGCGGCTTTGCGGCCATCGCGGGCGTCGATGAAGTCGGCCGCGGATCGCTCTTCGGCCCGGTGGTGGCCGCTGCCGTGATCCTCTCCCCCGATCGCCCCGTGCGCGGATTGAACGATAGCAAGCTGCTCGACGCCGATCGCCGCGAAGTGCTCTCCGCGCGCATCCGCGAGCGCGCCGTGGCCTGGGCCGTCGCCGCCGTGGATGCCGCCACCATCGACTCCATCAACATCTACCAGGCCTCGCGCGTCGCTATGCGGATGGCCGTCGGCCGCCTCGTTCCCGCGCCCGATTTTCTCCTCATCGACGCCGTCCCCATCGATGTCGGCTTGCCGCAGCGCCCCCTCATCAAGGGCGATGCGCGCTGCCACGCCATCGCCGCCGCCTCCATCGTGGCCAAGGTCCACCGCGACGCCGTCATGCGTGTCTGGGACGAAGTCTTTCCCCAATACGGATTGGCTTCGCACAAAGGCTACTGCACGCCGGAGCACTGCCTGGCCATCCGGAAGTTCGGCCCCACCCCACTGCACCGCCTGAGCTTCGAGCCGGTCCGCGCGCATTGCCGCTTCCCCATCGATTACAATCCTCAGATGCAGCTCTTCGATACGGCGGGCGCCGCATGATGCCCACCGAGCCCGAGTCCGAGGCCCCGCCCGAGGTCGTCTCCGGACCCATACCAGTCCGCCGGCCCGAGTATCGCTGGTATCAGAAGATGACTGCGGTGCTGTTCATCACCTTCTGCCTGGAGGTCGGTATCTTCCTCGTGGTGGTCCCCTGGACTCCCTGGTGGGACGGCAACTACTTCTCCGCGCTCCTGCCCCAGGTGCATCGCTATTGGGACAACCTGTATCTCCGCGGAGCCGTCAGCGGTCTGGGTGCGGTCAACCTGTACATCTCCTTGATGGAGGCCCTGCGCCTGCGAAGATTTGCGAAACGCTGACGCCTTTCGGAGCCACGACCGTAAGGGAGTGGTCGTCACCCTCTGTTAGCATAGGAATGAGGAGTCTTATGATGCGCCTCGCCATTTTCGCCTTCTCGATTTCCGCTCTCCAGGCCGCTTCCGTAATTCCGCAAGGCAGCCACGTGCTCCTGCGCCTGGTGAACTCCGTAACCACCCGCACCGCTCGCGAGGGCGATCGCGTCTACATGAAGACCGCCACTCCCATCGTGGTCAATGGGGAGTTTGTCGTACCCGTGGATAGCTACGTCCAGGGCGTGGTGTCGCACTCACGCCGCAGTGGCCGCGTCAGCGGACGCGCCGAACTGGCCATCCGCATCGAGTCGCTGACCCTGCCCACCGGCCAGACCATTCAGATTTCGCCGCAACTCAGCTCTGTCGATTCCGAAGGCACCGAACAGAAAGTCGAAACCAAGGAAGGCGCCGTCCAGCAGGGCGGCACCAAAGGCATCGATGCCGAGCATGTCGCCGTCTTGACTGGCGGCGGCGCGGCCCTCGGCGGCCTGACCGACCGGAGTTGGAAAGGCGCGGGCATCGGCGCCGGCGCCGGAGGAGCCGTGGGAGCGGCTTACGTCCTGCTCACCCGCGGCCGCGAAGTCGACCTGCGTCAAGGCTCCACGCTCGACGTAGTCTTCGAAAAGGCCGTGACCGTCCAGTAGGACTCCTCCGTTTTCTCACGCTGACTTTCTCACTGCTCTTGATATTGCGGGGCGGACCCCCTCGCTCCGTGCAACGGAGTGGTCCGCGCGGGACGCCCTCGTCCCGCTGCCGCTAGCGGATCTCCGCTTGCTCCGTTCGCTCAGGTCCTCCCCTCGTTCTTCTCCGCGCTTGTCTCCGCGCCCCCGCGACTCCGCGTCAAATCCCACACCCACCCCCGCGTTTCCAGTAAACTGTACTGAGTCACCCGTGCCCCTCGATGGCGCCGTGACGGAAAAGAGTTGTTCTATCGCGCGCTGGACGGAAGATTGATGGTCGCGTCGGTCCGCGCTACCGTCCAAGGCCTGGAATTCGCACTCCGGCCCCTCTTTTCCGCACTATCGAGCCACTGGGACCGCACATATATCCCTACGACGTCGCCCCGACAATCAGCGCATCCTCGCCCTGGTGCCCACTGACGACCACACCGCGCCACTGACGGTGCTCATGAACTGGCAGGCGAAACTCAAGCCACAATAGTTCCCTGGTGGTAAACGATAGTTCCCTGGTGGTAAACGATCTTCCAGCCATCCGGCGTATGCTGCCAGATCGTCGACCGCCGAGTGACTCGTTGCTTGTCTTGAATCAAGGTATAAGTCAGCAGGTAAACATCCTCTCCCAACTTACGGCAGCGGAAGCCCATGGTCTCCCATTCGTCGCTATAGGGATCCGAGTAGCGCTTCTCCAACTCGTCCAGCACAAGCCCTCTGCTATAGCGACGACCCGAAGCCCCCACCTCCCAGAAGTCACTCACCGTCATGTTCCCGAAATCCGCTCTCGTCCTGCCGAACTCTTCCCGGTGGAATATCGGTTCGCGGCGAACCAGCTCGTCGAGAACACCGAGCAGCGCAGGATCGGTAGCCAGAATAGGTTCCGTGTCGGGAATCATTACGACATCATACCCCCAACCCCCAACCCCCAACCCCCAACCCCCAACCCCCAACCCCCAACGCCTGGACGGGAATCGGGCCCGTGA
>OMOG01000667.1:26918-51331 GCA_900290305.1 Candidatus Sulfopaludibacter sp. SbA4 | reverse complement strand
ACCCTGACCCCTACCCCCAACCCCGCTTTTCACTGCACCGTCCAAGTCCCCACCGCCTGCCAACCCGTATTATTCCCGCCCGCCTGATCCCGCCCCGCCACATAAAATACCCGATTCCCGCCGAAGCCCCCCTGGAACGTGATATTCAGAGTCAGTGTCATCGTCCCCGGCGAGTACGCCACCGCCGACCCCGTCCCACTCACCGAGCACTGACTATTACTAATCGCCCCCGACCCTCCGTTCAGCACCATCGACCCCGCCCACGGCCCGCCCGCATCTCCTGAGTCGTCCACCAGCACCAGCGTCTCATTCGAAGCCACAAACGCCAGGTAACAAGCCTGACGCCCATCGATGAACTTATTGACCAGCACATTCACGATCCCGAAATCACCCGTCCCCTTGCTATCCGTTAAAGTAAACTGGAATTGCCCTCCTGTACCCGAGGGCCCCGCCCCACGCGTTGGCATTACCCCCGTCACTGCGATCGCCCCTGCCGGCGCCGCCGGCACCTGCCACACTCCCAGCGCCTGCCAGTCCGTGTTCCCCGTCCCCTGGTCGCGTGCCGCCACAAAGGCCACTTTGTTCCCCCCAAACCCCGCCTGGAACGCGATGTTCAACGTCAGCGTTAGCGTCGTCTCGCTGCCCAACACCGAAACCAGGCTCACCGCGCACTGACTATTGTGGATCGTGCTCGAACTCCCCAGCACCAGCGAACCCGAGTACGATCCGCCCGCATCCCCAGAGTCGTCCACCAGGTACAGAGTCTGCAGCGGCACCGAGTACGCCAGGTAGCACGCATTCCGCCCATCCAGCACGCTGTTGATCAGCACATTCACCACCCCCAGCATCTGGTACCCTGCCGCATCCGAAAACTGAAACGTGAAGTTCTGCGAAGGGCCGCTCCCCGCCGCGGGATTGGCCGCCACCGTCACCGGAACCCCACCCAGAAGGAAGCCGCTGCTCGACGTGCTCGCCAGCAAATCCAGATTCACCTCGTCGCTGCTCGCGCTCACCGGGTTCTCCACCGTCGCGCCCGTGTACGACGGGTCCACCGCTGCCACCACCGTCACCGCCGTCCCTTGCCCCGGCGTCAAAGTCCCGATATTGGCGCCCGTTCCGCCGCAATTCACACCCGCCGCGGTCATGCAACTGATCAGGTTCAGGCCCGTGGGTAAATTGTCCCGCACCACGACGTTTGTTGCGATGAGGTTCGGGTCGGAAGTATCATTCACCACCTGCGTAAGGAAAGTCAGATTCGACCCCACCAGTGGCACAGGCATTCCTGCCTGTGTTCTTGCATTCCCCTTCACCGTCCCCGCCGTCCCCGCGACCGCCACCGACGTGCCGACCCGCAAATTCGCCAGCCTCGGCTGCACCGAAAAGTTCCGATAACGCGGCACGGGCGCCGTAGCGCTCGGAATGCCCAGATCGCTCCACGGAGCCAGGCTGGCCGCCACTTGCATCTGGCTCAAATCGCCGCTCCCCGCATTCACCACCACCAGCGGAAAGGTAAACGTCTCGATCGTCGCTGGATCGGCCGCCAGCACCACCCAGGTCGCTGTCACCGTCCCTCCGCTGGCGATCAACGGTTGATACACCCCGCCCGCAAACGGACTCCCCGCCACCGGCGACCCGCCAAATCCATTGACGTCCGCCGAGTACAACTGCGCCCTCGCCCCCTCGTTCGGAAACACCGGCGCATACACCTGCACCGTCGCCGGCACATTGCTCAGCGACAGGTACAGCCGCGTCACCGCGGCCGAAAACGAGCTCGCCTGCGCTTCCTGAAATACCATCGGAATCAGGGTTTGCGGCCCGCCCATTGCCGGATTCGCCGCCTGCTCCGTGAAAACCATGGCCTGAACCGCGTTCGCCATTACCTCGACCGCGTTGCTCACCGGCACACCGCTCACGCTCACTTGGCCCGTGATCGCCGTCGGCTGCGGAGTCCCCGGGTTTGCCGTAATTCTCTCGGTCAGCAGCGGACTCGCATCCGCCCGCACTCCTGAGATCCGCAGACTCGCCGTGCTATTCCCCGCCGGCACGAGTGAAACTCCGGGCCAGCGTAGAGAGTTGAAACCTGCCACCACTCCGTTCCCCGCACCGGACCCGTTGACCGTCAATACAGCGTCCGTCGTGCTGCCGCCCAGCTTGTTCGTCACGTTCGTATTCAGCGTCAACGTGATGTCGGCCGCCAACGCCCCGCTCAGCCCGCTGCAACTCAGCACGTAATCTCCCAATAACTCCGTTCGCCCTTCGATCGCCGCCTGCGGCACTGACGGAACGTTCCCGGCGCAACTCAAGGCCGCAGCGCTTTCCGCCTGGGTCACGGTGTACGTCTGGTTGGCGATTGTCAGAGTCCCCGAACGCGCCGCGCCGAATGGATTCGCCACCACCGTGAAGCCCACCGTCCCGTTCCCCTTCCCGCTGCTGCCGCTCGTGATCGTCACCCACGGAACGCCGCTGCTGGCCGTCCAGGGGCAGCCTCCTTGTCCCCCCGCCGGCGCGCGCACCACCGCCGTGCCGCCGCCCCCGCCAGCCGGAAACACTTGACCGCCCGGTGGCACCGAGTAAGTGCAAGTAACGCCCGGCGGTACCAGTCGCCAGATCTCGTTGTCATCCGCGGTAAACCACAATGCTCCATCCGGTCCCGCCGCGATGAGCTCGGGGTGCATGGGATTGCCGGGGATTGCATACGCCGTCGCCACCCCAGCCGTGGTGATCCTTCCAATACTGTTGTTGGTGCCTTCCTCCACGAACCATAACGCACCATCCGGTCCGGCAACGATGCCCGCCGGGATCAGCGTGCCCGCTGCGACCGGATATTCCGTGATCGTGCCGGATGTAGTGATCCGGCCAATCTTGCTCGTGAAGTTTTCAGCAAACCACAGCGCCCCATCCGGCCCTGCGGCGATTTCATAAGTTCCACTCCCCGAGGTAGGAATCGAATACTCAGTGACCGCCCCGGACGTCGTGATCCGCCCGATCCGGTTGTCGAACGTTTCGGTAAACCACAGTGCCCCATCGGGTCCCGTCGCGATACCCGAAGGCTGAACGCCCGATGGGATGGGGTATTCCTTGACCATTCCCGCCGCGTCGATCCGCCCAATCTTCGCACTCTCCGTAAACCAGAGCGCCCCATCCGGCCCCGTCGTGATGCTGTTAGGGGCGGTGCCCAACGTGGGGACGGGATATTCCGTGATCGCCCCGGATGTGGTGATCCGGCCGATCTTGTTGGCTAAGGATTCCGTGAACCACAACGCGCCATCCGGCCCCGTGGCGATTCTTTGCGGAGTGCTGCCGGTCGCATATTCGGTAATCACCCCAGCCGTGGTGATCCGCCCAATCTTGTTCACGCCAGGCTCCGTAAACCAGAGCGCCCCATCCGGCCCCGCCATGATGCTATAGGGACCGCTGGCAGATGTCGGAGTGGGGTACTCGCTGAAACTGAATGTCTGCGTTAGCCCTGTGAAATTGGCCTGGACGGTGCGCGGTGCGCTCATGGTCAATGACTGCGGATTGGCGCTTCCGGAAAGGTCGCTGCTCCAGTTGGAGAACCCGAAGCCCGGGTTCGCGGTCGCCGTAAACTGCACCTGGCTCCCGCTGTTATAGAAACCATCCGGTGATGTTGGGCTGACCGAGATGCTACCGCCGCCGGGCGGCGCGACCGACGTGCTTAGCTGATACTGCGGCGTAAATGCGGCAGTATAGGTAATTGCCGAGGATGGAACCGTAACGTTATGGGTTTGCCCGCCGCCGTCGCTCCAACCGGTAAACGCGTAGCGTGTTCCGGCGCCTCCGCCTTGGACGGCAGTGGCAACCCCGATCGAATGGCTCTGACCGGCGGCCCAGTTGAACGACACCGAGCCGGTGTAGCTGGCGCCGTCCACCGTCACCGTCAGCCCGGCGGGGGAAGCAGTCACGGTCACATTCCCGGTCACCGGCGGAACCACCACCGCTTGCCCGATCCTTCCGGCTCCTTCTACAAACCACAGCGCCCCGTCTGGACCGGTCGTGATGGCCGAGGGTCCGCTGTTGGACGTGGGAACCAGGTATTCGGTAATCGTTCCGGAGGTGCTGATCCGTCCGATCCGGTTGCCGCCGTTATCGGTGAACCAGAGCGCCCCATCCGGCCCTGCTGCGATATAGTCGCTTCCGCCCGGCAGGGGGTACTCGGTCACCGCCCCGGACGTGGTGAGCCGCCCGATATTGTTGACCGTGCCTTCCGGGTTGTTCTCGGTAAACCACAGCGCCCCATCCGGACCTGTTGCGATGCCGTTGCTGACCGGGCTCGGGACCGGGTAATGAGTGACTACACCGGATGTGGTAATCCGCCCAATCTCGCTGAAGTTAAACTCGGTAAACCACAGCGCGCCATCCGGCCCAACCACGATGCCGGCAGGGTACCCGTACTGAATTGGAAACTCGGTGAGCACTCCTGCGGTGGTGATCCGCCCGATGTTATGGCCGTAGTATTCGCTAAACCACATCGCGCCGTCTGGCCCTACCGTGATGCCTGAAGGCCCGCTGGTGCCAAAGATGCTCGATGTGGGGATGGGATACTCGTGCAACATCCCGCTTGTCGTGATCCGTCCGATTCTGTTGCTCCCGAACTCGGTAAACCACAGGGCGTTATCCGATCCCACCGCGATCTGATCGGCGCCGCCGCCGGCTGGGATCGGGTATCGCATGATCGTCCCGCTCGTAGTAATCCGCCCGATGTTGGCGTACTCGGTAAACCACAGCGCCCCATCCGGCCCCGTCACGATGCCTGCGGCATCCGTTGGTTGGTATTCTGTAATCCTGACCGATTGTGCCGTCAGGATCGCCGGTGCGCCAAGCAGCAACGCGATCCAGGCAGACCTGACCGCCGCCCAGTTCCGAGAGCCTGCGATCCTTGGACCCATGACTCCCCTCCGGAAGAATCAGAGAACATTATCTCACTCTCCATAACGCACCAGACCGCCTGCCGGATGCCCCGGCCTCAAGCTCATCTCAATCTCCGCAGAAAGCGCCCCGATCCACCATAGTTTCAAGAGCTTCCAAGCCCGGCCGCCCTCTGGAAATCCCCCCATCCGTAACCAAGCCATTTGGACGGTCACCGATTTTGAGGAAATATTTTCAAATGCATCGGCCCACTGATTCCAAACCACTTACCAGCCATCCAGCGCCGCCCAGTCCCCCCTTTTTACCGGTTTCCGCCATGCCTATTTGGTATCCTTAAATTAGGAAGAGATTTAGCGCTTCCCCCAACAGCTCCCCGCCGGCCGGGGAGCTGTTTTCATTTGGTACCCCCTTTTGGGGGTGGCGACGCATGATGCGTCGCCTGACCTAAACTAAGTCCCTTCTTTTCAGTAAATCGATAGTCTTAGGCGACGCATCATGCGTCGCCTCATGGAGTTCTCTATGCATCCGCCGATTCCCGATCTGCCGGCCGAACTGGCCGAGGCGCTCCAATTAGGAATAATCGTAGGACAGAACCAGTCCTTCGCCATCGTGGCCGGCCGCTGTTCAGCGGCCCAGGCCGAGGCCCTTCTGCGCATCCGCGAGAGCCGCCTGTACCTGCGCTGTGCATCCTCCTGGAAGGAGTTTTGCCCCGCGTACCTGCACATCAGCTCCTCTCAGGCCGATCGCATCATTCGCCTCTGGCAGCTCCACGGCCCCGCCATCTTCGAGCTGCGTCAACTCATCCGCATCTCGCCCCAGGATTTTCAAGCCGTCGAGCCCTTCATCAAGGAAAACGCCCTCCACTTCAACGACGAAGCCATCGAGCTCGATCCCCAAAACGCCGAAAAGATCGCTGGTGCCGTGGACGAAATCTGCCGCAACCAGCCTCCCAAGGAGAAGCCCGAACCAACCATCCCCGATCGGGTGTCCGCGCTCGAAAAAATGTGCCAGACCATCGTCTTCGAGTTCCGGCATCTTGCCGAAATCGATTGCGGTGGCGAAGTACGCTTCAACCTCGGGCTGACCCTGAAGTGCGTTGCCGACGCCCTGCAGCACGTCAACAGGCAGCACGGCCTCTACCCCACTGACTCCAATGACTAGTCTCTACCTTGTGGGGCAGGCTGGCAGCCTGCAGGCCGACTGGCAGTCGGCCTCCCCCTACTCCACAGTAACGTGCGTCCCCTTGGGCTCATCGTGCCGGGACAGGTGCGCAATCCGATCGTCGATCAAACTGCGCAATCCCTTCAGAAACTCGATGCGCGAGTTCCGGAAGTGTTCGCGCGTCGCTTCGTGCCACACGTGCTCCATCAGCGGTTTCGCGGTCGTGCAGAAGAAGCATCCGGCCTGTGGCTTCGCTTCGGCTTCATTTTCTGGCATATCAGCTCTCCTTCATTTCCACGGTCAACACTCTATTCTCCAACTTTGCGCGGCTGGGCGAAAGCCCCGCCATCGAGCTCGGCAGCCCGATATGCCGCCGCAGCGTTCCTACCTCCACTACCAGTTCATCGCCCTTCTTGAAGAGGCCCACCTCGCCCTTAACCGCGAAGGGCAGTTGCAGCCTCACCTCGTACCACCCGTCGCACTTGGCGAAGGTGAAGGGCGCTTCGGTGCGCGTGACCGCCGCCGGGTCTTCCTTGTCCGCGTACAGCGCGCGGGCCAGCTCTTCCAGCCGCTCGCGCCCCAGCACTTCGTGGGTAAACAGCGGAACCCGCTTCACCGGCACAGGCGTGAAGTAGGCGTCGATCTCGGTCATGATGCGGGCCTGCGACAATTGCCATTCCTGGAAATAGGTGTCGGTGACGGTAAGCGGGAGCACGCGGTTCACGATCACGCCGTCCACTGCCAGGCCGTGCAGCGAGAAATACACGAACGCGCGCTGTGTCTCGCGCAGCACCATGCGCTCGGGATTGGTCACCAGCCGCACGCTGGTGACCCGGGGGTCTTCCAGCAACTCGCCGATGCCATCCAGCTTGCCGAACAGGTCCTGGATGTTGGCGAAGTAATTGTCGGTGGGCAGCTCGAAGGGCGCAAAAGGTTTGGCGATGGGCCGCACGGCCTTCAGCAGCCCCCGTTGGAACGGGAATATATGCTTCATGTACCACTCGAGAGTGGTCGGCATGCTGACGAACCGCATGGACTCGGCCGTGGGAGCGCAGTCCAGAACGATCGCGTCGTAGCGCTCCTCGCGGCGGAACTGGTTCACGTACATCATGGCGCTGAGCTCTTCCATGCCGGGGAGGATGGCCAGCTCCTCGGCCTCCACGTCGCTGATGCCGGTGGTTCGCAGCACGGAAATCACGTAGGACGAGATCTCGCGCCAGTGGCGTTTGATCTCCTTCTGAATGTTGACTTCGTGTATGGCCAGCCGTTCGTCGATGGGGAAGGGATCGCCCGTCGCGCCGTGAAAGAGGGAGGTTTCCAGGTCGAAGGCATCGGCCAGGCTGTGCGCCGGATCGACGCTCATGACCAGGGTGCGGTGACCCAGGCGCGAAAGCTGAAGCCCCGTGGCGGCGGCGAGACTGGTTTTTCCGACGCCTCCTTTGCCGCTAAAGAGAAGGATGCGCATAACTCAATTCTACCGTCTAACCCTCGGCGCCCGCGCAACACGCGAAACCGGACACCTCACTCGCACCAACTCCCCCACCCGAAGTCCCCCTCGGCCGCCCTCTTCTCCGCTCTCTCGGCGCCCTCCGGTTTTGACTTTCTCCGGGTTTTCTCCACCTCTTCCTCCGCGACTTCGCGACTCCGCGTCAGGTACATGCTTTCCGCTGGGCTCCCCTAAAGCCCCGACCCCAACCCGCCGATCTGTTATCCATGTTTGAATGGAAGGACGACTACAGCGTTCACGTTCTCAGCGTTGATGCCCAGCATCAAAACCTTTTCCGCATGGCGGGCGAATTGCACGCCGCCATGGCGGCGGGCCAGGCCAAGAGCGTTCTGGCGAAGACCCTGGACCGGCTTGTCCAGTACACGGCGATGCATTTTGCGCATGAGGAGCGGCTGATGCGCACGCACAACTATCCCGATTTAACCGCACACCAGGCCGAGCATGCAGCGCTTACCAGCCAGGTGCTGAAGTTCCAGACCGATTTCCAAAACGGCCGGGCCACCATGACGATCCAGCTCCTCCAGTTTTTGAAGGATTGGCTGGAGAAACACATCGCGGGCTCGGACAAGAAGTACGCTCCGTTCGTGGGAAACGCCGGGTAGGACCGGGCGGGACCTTAGTCTTGGGCCCCCGGGAGCCTAAAATACTACTTGACTGATGTACTAGTTATCTAATACATTAGCTGGGAGGAGGGACTCCAGATGTGGGGAGATGTTCGCTATGCCTTGCGCATGATGCGGCGCAGTCCGGGATTCACGGCGGTGGCGGTGCTGTCGCTGGCGCTGGGGATCGGGGCCAACACGGCGATCTTCAGCCTGATGTACACGGTGATGCTGCGCACGCTGCCGGTGGAACATCCCGAGCAGCTTGTCGAATTGCTGCACCGGTTGCCGCGGGAAGGCCACCAGGCGAACACTTTCACGTGGCAGGCCTTCCAGGAACTGCGCGAGAACAACCGTGTGCTCGCGGGCCTGATTGCGGCTGCGCCCGCGAGCTTCGACGTGCGCGGCGAGGGCCTCGAATTGGAGCGCGTGGACGGCGGATACGTGGACGGGAATTTCTTTCCGGTACTGGGCATGAGGGCCGCGGTGGGACGGCTGATCGGTCCGGAAGACGACCGCGTGGGCGCCGATACCTCCGCGGTGGCGGTAGTGAGCTGGTCGTGGTGGAACAGCCGGTTGCAAGGGGACCGCGGCGTGCTGGGCAAGCGAATCTTCGTGCAGGATGTGCCGGTGACGATCGTAGGGGTGGCGCCGCGCGGGTTCGAGGCGTGGCAGGTGGGGACCCATCGGGACGTATGGCTTCCGATGGCTGCGAACCCCGCGCGCGGCACTTCCCGCAACGTAACGGTGGCGTTGGTAGGGCGGCTGAAGCCGGGTGTATCGCTGGCACAGGCGCACGCGGAGCTGTCGGGGCTGGATCACAGGCTGGTGGTGGAACAGGCCCGGACTGGGACCAATCCTTATACCATCGAGCTGGTGCTGGACCTGGAGCCCGCGGGCGCGGGTCTCACGTCGCGGCTGCGCGAGCAGTACGGCAGGCCGCTGGCCGCGATGATGGCGGTGGTAGGGCTGCTGCTGCTGATCGCGTGCACCAATGTGGCCAGCCTGCTGCTGGCGCGCGGCGCTGCGCGGGAGCGTGAAATGGCGGTGCGCGTCTCGCTGGGGGCGGGACGGCTGCGGCTGCTGCGGCAGGTGCTGACGGAGTCGCTGCTGCTCTCCGCGGCGGGCAGCCTGCTGGGGATCCTGATGGCGTATTTCGGGACGAGCCTGCTGGTGCGGATCATCATGGCCACGCCCGGACCGGGGCGCATCGAGCTGCAGGCGAGGCCCGATGTGGACGTGCTGCTCGCCACCGCGTGCGCCGGGCTGCTGACGGGCTTGCTGTTCGGGCTGGCGCCGGCGCTGCGCGCATACGCCAGCGTTCCGGCATCGGCGCTGCGCGCGGCGTTGTGCACGTTTGGGCGGGCGGGGGAGACGCGGTGGCGGCGGCTTTTCGGGAAGGGGCTGGTGGCGGCGCAGGTGGCTTTGTCGCTGGTGCTCGTGAGCGCGGCCGGCCTGTTTGTGCGGCACCTGGCGAACCTGGAGAATCTCGACCTGGGATTCCGGCGCGACCACGTGCTGCTGGCGACCCTCGATGCGGGGCGCAGCGGGTACGAGGCCGGGCGATTGTCGCGCGCGTATCAAGAAGTGCTGGGACGCCTGGAGGCGATTCCGGGTGTGCGCTCGGCCTCGCTCAGCGCAGTGACTCCGATCTCCGGCGCGGGGGCCTCGCGGAATCTGACGGTGCAGGGCTACCAGGCGAGCCCGGGGGAAGTGCGGCTGATCGTGGAGAATTGGGTGGCGCCGAGATACTTCGAGACTCTGGGCACGCCACTGCTCGCGGGGCGCGATTTCCGGCCGCAGGACCAGGGCGGCCCGCTGGTGGCGATCGTCAATCGGACCATGGCGCGGTATTATTTCGGCAACGGCTCAGCGCTGGGAATGCATGTCACTTTCGACGGCGACGAGCGGCCGTACGAGATTGTGGGAGTAGTGGGCGATTCGAAGTACCAGGAGATTCGGGAAGAGACGTGGCGCACCATCTACCTGGATACGTTTCAGGCGAGCCGGGTGGGGTCGCATTTTCTGCTGCGGACCAACGTGGCGCCGGCTGCCGTGGCGGGCGATGTGCGGCGCACGGTGCAGGGGTTGCTGAAGACGGTGCCGGTGGTGCGGGTCGCTACGCTGGGCGAGCAGGTGGATGCGTCCATCGTGCCGGAGCGGCTGATTGCCATGCTGTCGGGGCTGTTCGGGGCTTTGGGGTCGTTGCTGGCGGCGGTGGGGCTGTACGGGCTGCTGGCGTACACGGTGGCGCGGCGCATCAACGAGATCGGCATCCGGATGGCGCTCGGCGCGACGCGCGGCGATGTGACCCGCATGGTGCTGGTGGATGCGCTGGGGATGGTGGTGGCGGGCCTGGCGGTAGGCGTGCCGATCGCGCTGCGAGGTGGAGGATTGGCGGCGAGCTTGATCCAGGGACTGGCGGTGAAGAGCGCGGGTGCGATCGCGTTCGGGGCCGCGGCGATGGTCGCGGTGGCGCTGGCGGCGGCGTATGTGCCGGCGCGGCGGGCGGCGCGCGTGGATCCGATGGAGGCTTTGCGGTACGAGTAGTCACGTGAGGCGATCGTGGTACGGATCGAGCGGGCCGGCGGCAAGACCGCCGGCGTTACCGGCGAGGCGCGTGGCTCCCCAGGGTTCAACCCTTCTGTAGGATTGCCACGTACCCTGGCCCCGGCGACTCCACGATGGCGCTGACGCTCCAGCCGGTGTTCGCCACGATGGCACGCACCTCGCCGGGGGAGGCGAACAGGTAATCGAACCAGGGTCCCCGAAACTGGCGATATCGGATGCGCAGGCGGATCTGTCCGCCCATTCGGCCACGCTGCCGGTTTCTGCGGTGATAGGCCAGGTGAAGGGGGTCGCGGGTTTGGTAGGGATCGGCGGCGGCGGCGATGATGGTGGCATCGGGCGAGGTGATTCCGCGCATCGCTGCCAGCAGGCGGCGCGCTTGCGTCATGCCGCCGAACAGGCCGAAATTGTTCCCGTACATTATGATGGTGTCGAACGGTCCAGGCAGGGTTTGGATGTCGCGTATGGGGAGGATCCGGGCAGCCTTCACGCCGCGCAGCCTGGTTACCTTGACCGCCAGAGGCGAGTTGTCTATGGCCAGTACGTTGTGCCCTCCGTGCTGCAGGTCGAGAGCCACCCTTCCGGCGCCGCAGCCGATGTCCAGAACGTCACCATGGGCATGCTGGATGGCTTCCCGCTCGTGGGGCGGCCAGTTGCCGCGCTCCTGAAAATACGGCAGTGCGCTGCCGATATCGATGAGCCCGTCGTCGCGCTCGACGATCTCTCAGGTGCTATTGCCCTGGTGACAATTCCAGATTTCCTGGCCGTAGGCATCGTGCTGCGGCTTCATCGCCGCAGTGGTTCGTGGCCTCATTTCGATTATTCTTGCACGGCGCCGGGAGGGCGTTCAGAAAGATGAAAACATTTGCGCGCGGTGTGCGTCTGGTGTTCGTAATGGAGTATTCAGTGAGGTCGGCATTGCGCCGCATCCTGCTTCTGGCATCCGGGCTCTCGATCGCCGCCCTGGCGCAGGATCAGACTGCGCCGGCCGAGCGCGAGGCGCACTGGCGGCAGGACTTGCAGTTCTTTGCCGCCGGACTGGGGGCCTCCGGCCACAGCGTGGATTTCCATAGCGGCATCTCCACGCGCGGCCAGATCGATTTCGCGAAGCTTTACCCGAAGGGGAGGTTCGATGCCGCGATAGAAGCCCTGGAAGCGGACATTCCCAGAGTTTCCGACGCGGAGATGGTCCTGGGTCTGATGCGTCTGGTGGCCAGCGCCAACGTCGCGCACAACAGCGTGGTCATGCCCTTGAGCATGGGCTTCTTCGCCCGCCTGCCTTTGACCTTCCACTGGTTTCCGGACGGGTTGGCCGTGATCGGCGCGTCGCCCGAGTACTCGGCGGCGCTCGGCACGCGAGTTCTGCGCATCGGCTCCATGACGCCGGAACAACTGCTGCCGGCGATCGCGCCTTACATCGCGCACGAGAACGAGGTATGGCTGCGCGAACAGGCGGTGGGGTTTCTCCGGCCGCAGGCGGTGTTGCAGCACTTCGGCCTGCTCGACCAGGATGGCCGCGTGGCGCTCAGCCTGGAAAAGCCGGGCGAGCCGCCGTTTACGCTCTCGGTGACGCCGGGCGATCCGCGAGTGACCAGGATTCCGATGGCCGAAGGCCTGCACACTCCGGTGCCGCTTTTTCGCAGCCAGCCGGGCAAGGACTACTGGCATTGGTACCTGGCGGATTCGCAGACGCTCTTCATCCAATACAACGCCTGCCGGAACGATCCCAAGCTGCCGTTCAGCGAGTTCGCACGCCAGGTTTTGAGCGAAGCGGGCGCGCATCCGCCGAAGCGCGTAGTCATCGACTTGCGCCAGAATGGCGGCGGCGACTCGCGCGTCATCGGTCCTCTCAAGAGCGGGCTGGCATCGCGTCTCAAGGCCATCGGACCGGTTTATGTGCTGATCGGGCCGTCGACCTTTTCTTCGGCCTTGATGAATGCCATCGAGTTGCGCCGGGCTTTGCACGCCACACTGGTGGGTGAGGCCGCCGGCGAAAAGCCCAACAGCTACGGCGAGGTCAAGCTCCTGACGCTGCCCAATTCGAAGGTGGTGGTGCGGTACACCACCAAGTATTTTGCGCTGGCGAAGAGTGGGGATCCCGCGGCACTCGAGCCGGACCTGGCCGCCCCGCGCACGTTGGCGGACGCCCTGGCCGGCCGCGACCCCGCGCTGGAAGCGGCGATTGCAGCCGGCAAGTAAGTACGGGTGGTCCGTTGACTCCCAGCGCAAGTGCCGCTTAGGCGGACGCGCGGACCAGGGGATCCGCCCAGGGGTCCGCCCCACCATCTTGTGTGCGACACTGAAAGAGCAGTTACAATTCGTACCCCTTTCCAGAATCGTCAGCCCGACAATTCCGCCGAGCAGCGCTCCTGAAAAGTCGTGACACGACTTTCACGGCGAGGAGCATTTCATGACCAGGCAAACCCAACCGCGGGAGGGTTCCGACCCTAAAGCGAACCAGTTGCTGGCCCGGCTGGAATCGGCGGATTACGACGCGCTGATGCTGGAGGCCAAGGTGGTTTCCCTGAAACTTCGCAAACGGCTGCATCGGCAGGACGAGAGTATCAATGCCGTTTATTTCCCGCTCACCTGCATGGTCTCACTGCTGGTCAGCAACGATGGCCAGCCCCAGATGGAAATGGCCACGGTGGGGAAGGAAGGGGTGGTGGGAGCATCGGAGCTGATTCGAGGGCAGGGAGCCATGGGCTTGAATCTCGTCCAGATACCTGGCTCCGCGGTGCGAATCGAGGCCGAGGCTTTCGGGAAACTGATGTGCCGCCGGCCACTGGCGCAGAAGACGATCGATCAGCATCTGTTTGCGCTCATGCGGCAGATCCTGTATGGTGCTGCCTGCAACCGGATCCACAGCATGGAGGAGCGTTGCGCCCGCTGGCTGTTGATGACGCACGACCGAGCCGGCCAGGACACCTTTCCGCTGACGCAGGAATTCCTTTCCCATATGCTCGGCGTCCGTAGGGCGACGGTAAACGTAGCGACGGGGATGTTGAAGAAGGCCGGGTTTATCCGGTACGTGCGGGGGAAACTCACGGTCATCGACCGGCCCGGCCTCGAGTCAGCTTCCTGCGACTGCTATCAAGCCATCATCCGGGTATACCAGTCGGTGTTCTCCGGCCCTCCAAAGTCAGATCTCTATACGGCGGCGTACAGATGGAAGTGAACGCTGCCGTTCATATAATCTTCCTTTTCAAGGGCTTAGTTATTGACGAAAGATCAGTTGCCGCCCTAATAATAAGGTGTTATTGAACGCCTCGGTGCGTTTTTGAGGCCTTTATGTATCAGCCGGTGGATGTTCGAACCGCAGCCGTGCTGCAGAACCTTCAGCCTACTCGACGCGAATCGCAAGTTCTTGAATTGGTCTGTGACGGCTACACGACCAAGGAGATAGCGGCGCGGCTCGGAATCACCTTCAAGACGGTGGCATGTCACCGCGCCAGTCTCATGGAGAAGGCGGGTGTGCACAGCTCCGTGGCGCTGTTTCGTTGGGCTCTCACCAGCGGATTGGTCTCGCTCGTTGACCGGCACGACGGTGGACAGGCCGGCGGTGTGGCGTCGAGCGAGGAGGTATCGAATGGGTACGGAACTCCTTCAAGCGGCACTCCGCGTTCTATGTTCGTACACGGCGTACGCACAGCCATCGCAACAGGACGTTGACCAGTTGCGCGCGGCTGCATCCGGCCCGGAGGCCGGATGGGAGGCCGATTCTCTGGCAACCTACATTATTCAGCGCGAGCTGAAAAAGAAACGTGCCCAAGAACAATAGAGCCGAACGGCTCGCCAGGGCGCGATCTTTAGTTAGGGCCAACGCAAGAATGACTTCACATTCGGCGCTATGCGGGGCAGGCTTCCGCCCGCGAAAGCGCCTGCCCCACCTCTTTATCGCCGGTCTCTACCCGCGTCCCAATTCACGCGCAGATTGTCGCGGCCGTTGGTGGCATCGAGCGAAATCCGGTAGATGTTCTGCCTTTGGTCGATGGAGAGATACATGGGGCCGCGCAGGCGAAGCATGCGGTCGTCGGCCGCTACGTCGGCCTTGATGGTGTCTCCATCCCGGCCGATCACGTTCCCGACAAACGTCATGGGCCGCCCGCTGTCGGTGCGGAACGTCACCTGAATCTTCCCGCCGCGATCGATGTCCACGTTCGCGTTAAGGAGGCGCTGCTGGCCGGCGCCGCTCAGATCGGAGGCGCCGCGGCCATTGCCGCTGTAGTGGATCACGTTGTTCCAGGTGAGCGCGCCGCGCTCATCCGGACGGCCGAAATCGGGAGGGCCGCCCGGCCGGAAGTCGCCGGGTCCGGCGAGCGCCCAAGACAATCGGAAATGGTAGCGGCCATAGCCGGCGTCGCTATCCCGTATGTGCACGAGGGCCGTGAAATCGTTGCGGCGCGAGGGCTCCTCGATCAGCCGGATCTCGTTGCGCTTATCGATCACTTCGAAGCGGAAGCCCTGGAAATCGCGGTCCGGCAGGGGCGCGTTGCACTCCGAGCCGTCATCGCGGGGATTCTGTCCGGAAAGGACCCGAATGTTGACCACGTCGCGGTGCACGGCCACATCGACCTGATCGTCCACCTGGAGGCGGATGTCGCACTGGCCCTTGCCCGCGGGAACGTCAGTGCGCGTCATCCTGGCCACGCGGAATTGAACCTGCGCCGGCAGCACGGCCGCCAGGGCCAGGAGCGCGATCCCGATATGGGGAGTTCTCATGGCCCTAGCATACCGCTGCTGACAGGCGACACAAACCGATCGTCTATCCCGCCACTACCTGCGCGAGATGTCTACGTGCCGCACCTGTCCGTCCGGATTCAGCCTGCAGGAAAAGCTGAAGACATCGCTGCGGCCCGGGCGGTCGCCCGTCGCGGTGCCATCCACCCACTCATTCACTCCGCGGTCATCCGCGGAGATCGATCCAAACCGAACGTAGCGGTAGCCCTCATTGCGAATCTTGGTCTCCACCGCGCTGCGGCAGGATTGAACCACGTCATCTTCTGTCACTTCCCGGTCCGCGAATCCCGAGGCCGAAGGACGGCCGTTATCCCAGAACACATCGAACGTGTACAACTCGTCGCCGCGGCCGGCATTGTTGACACGCACCACGGCCACACCTCCGTTGTAGGTATCGTGCGTCAGGGTCATCGTGCCATCGCCTTCAACGGCCCTAATCCGCAAGTCTGCCGCTCTGTAGGGCAGCGGCCCGGTGCATTCGAATCGCCGCCAGCGTGACGGCTCACCGGAGATGTCGTGAAGGGTGGCGCTGTCGCCGCGGATCTCCACATTGGTAGCGCCGTCCACCAGGACGGAGACGGTGCAACGTCCCTCGTGAGGATCGGTCGCACTGATTAAGTTGGCGCGCCGATTGGGCGATTGCGCACTCACGGGAGCCGTGAGCCACGCCAGCGCCGCCAGCAGCGCAAACGTAAGGAACAGACCTTTATGCTTCATAGTCTACGCTTCGTAGCCATACCCTCAAAGTTGATATTGCATTCACTTTGCCAAACGACCGGGCAATAATTTCCTGGTCACGCTAAAATCAATAGAGCAAGCCTTTTATGACCACACCCGAAGAGCGCCAGCGGGCGCTCGCCGACATCCTGGAGCAACGTGTCCTCGTGCTCGACGGGGCCATGGGGACCATGCTGCAACAACTCAACCCCACGGCTGCCGATTTCGGCGGCGCGGCGTTCGAGAACTGCAACGAGAACCTGCTGCGCACGCGCCCCGATTGGGTGCTGGGAATTCATCGCAAGTATTTCGCCGCGGGGTCGGACGTGGTCGAGACCAATTCGTTCAATTGCGACCGCATTTCGCTGGGCGACTTCGGGCTTCAGGACCACGTGTACGAGCTGAACGTCACGGCCGCGAAGCTGGCGCGCCAGGCCGCGGAAGAATTCTCGACCCCCGCCAAGCCGCGGTTCGTCGCCGGCGCGATGGGCCCGACGACGAAATCTATCACGGTGGTCGGCGGAGTCACCTTTCCGCAGTTGATCGAGGTCTACTACGAGCGCGCCAAGGGGCTGGTGGATGGCGGCGCCGATATCCTGCTGGTGGAGACTTCGAACGACACGCGCACCGTGAAGGCGGCGCTCATCGCCATCGAACGCCTGCGCGCCGAGATGGGCCGTAAGATTCCCGCGATGGTATCGGGCACCATCGAGACTATCGGCACCATGCTCGCGGGACAGACCGCGGACGCGTTCTGCGCGTCGATCTCACATGCGGAGCTGCTTTCCATCGGGCTCAACTGCGGCACCGGGCCCGAGTTCATGACGGACCACCTGCGCACCATCGCCGAGATGGCTCCGGGGCGAGTCTCCTGCTATCCCAATGCGGGGCTGCCCAACGAGGAAGGCAGGTATCTCGAAACGCCCACGTCGGTGGCGGCGCAGTTGGAGCGGTTCATCGGCAACGGATGGCTCAACATCGTGGGCGGCTGCTGCGGCACTACCGACGCGCACATCCGGGCGATCGCGCAGATGGCCGAGGGCAAACGGCCGCGCGCCGTGCCGGGCCGCTCGCACCGCGCGTACTACTCGGGCATCGAGCTGGTGGAGGCTGAAGAGAGCAACCGGCCGCTGATCGTGGGCGAGCGCACCAATGTGATCGGGTCGCGGCTCTTCAAGAACATGGTGGCCGAAGAGAAATGGGAGGAGGCCACCGAGATCGCGCGCTGGCAGGTGAAGAACGGCGCGCACATCGTGGACGTGTGCCTGCAAAGCACCGACCGCGACGAAATGGAAGATATCCAGCCCTTCTACGACAAGCTGATCCGCAAGATCAAGGCGCCGGTGATGATCGACACCACCGACCCCAAGGCCGTGGAGCTGGCGCTCACCTGGTGCCAGGGAAAGAGCATCATCAACTCCATCAACCTCGAAGACGGCGAGGAGAAATTCGAGCGTGTCTGCCCCATTGCGCGGCGCTACGGCGCGGCGCTGGTGGTGGGCTCGATCGACGAAGACAAGCTGCAGGCGCAGGCCTTCACGCGCGAGCGCAAGCTGGCGGTGGCGGAGCGCTCGTACCAACTGCTGACGGAGAAGTACGGCATCCCGCCCGAGGACATCATCATCGATCCGCTGGTGTTTCCGTGCGCCACGGGCGATGCGAACTACATCGGCGCGGCGGTGGAGACCATCGAGGGCATCCGGCTGGTGAAGGAGAATCTGCCGTTCGCCAAGACGGTGCTGGGGATTTCGAACATCTCGTTCGGGCTGCCGGCTGCGGCGCGCGAGGTGGTGAACTCCGTCTTCCTTTATTACTGCACCAAGGCGGGGCTCGACCTGGCGATCGTCAACGCGGAGAAGCTGGAGCGCTTCGCCTCGATTCCCGAAGAGGAGCGGCGGCTGGCGGAGAACCTGCTCTTCAATTCGCCGCCCGTGGACGCGGCGGACGAATCGCTGCGCACCGCGCCCGAGGACTGGCGGCAGCAGAGGGCGGAGCAGAAGGTGGCCATCAACCAGTGGCACATCGCGGCCGTCACCGACCATTTCCGCAAGTCCGGCAAGCGCGTCAAGCAGCACGCCGAGGACCTGCCGCTCGATCAGCGGCTGGCGAACTACATCATCGAGGGCACCAAGGACGGGCTCATTGCGGACCTCGACCGCAAGCTCGCCGAGGGCGCCGCGCCGCTCGACGTGGTGAACGGGCCGCTGATGGCCGGGATGGCGGAGGTCGGGCGTCTCTTCAACAACAACGAGCTGATCGTCGCCGAGGTGCTGCAATCGGCCGAGGCCATGAAGGCGGCGGTGAGCTATCTCGAGCGGTTCATGGAGAAGGCCGACACGGCCGCGCGCGGCAAGGTGATTCTCGCCACGGTGAAGGGCGACGTACACGATATCGGCAAGAATCTGGTCGAGATCATCCTTTCGAACAACGGCTACCAGGTGGTGAACCTGGGGATCAAGGTGCCGCCCGACGCGCTGATCCGCGCCTGCCAGGAGCACAAGCCCGATGCCATAGGGCTTTCGGGACTGCTGGTGAAAAGCACGCAGCAGATGGTGATCACGGCGACCGATCTCAAGACCGCCGGGATCGCGGTCCCGCTTCTGGTGGGCGGCGCGGCGCTTTCCGAAAAGTTCACGCGCACCAAGATCGCGCCGGCCTATGGCGAGGCGGTGTGCTACGCCAAGGACGCCATGACGGGGCTGAGCCTGATGAACCGCATCATGGATCCCGCGGAGCGGTCCGCCGTGCTGGAGGGCCATCGATTCACGGAAGCGCCCGCGGCCGTCGAGGCGCCGCCTGAAGCGCCGCCGCCGATGACCACGCGGCCGAGCGGCAAGGTGCGGACCAACATCCCGATTCCCGCGGCGCCGTATCTCGACCGCAAGGTGCGCGACGTGCCGCACCTGGCGGAGCTATGGAGCTATATCAATCCGTTCATGCTCTACGGCAAGAATCTTGGTTACAAGGGGAATTTCGAGAAGGACCTGGCCGAGCACGAGCCCAAGGCGCTGGAGTTATTTCACAATGTCGAAGCGGTGAAGCAGGAAGCCTGGCGATTCATGAAGGTGAAGGCGGTGTGGCAGTTCTTCGAGGCCGAGCGCGACGGCAACTCAATTCATCTGTTCTCGCCGGGCGGCCAGTCGCCCATCCATACATTTCATTTCGGGCGGCAGCGGCGCGAGGACGGCCTGTGCTTGAGCGACTACATTCTGGATGCTGAGGAGGGCCGCCGCGATCACCTGCCGCTGTTTGTGGTGACGGCCGGCGCGTGCGTGCGCGAGCGCGCGGAGGAGTGGAAGCAGGCCGGCGAGTTCTTCAAGTCGATCGCTATCCTGGCATTGGCTACGGAGACGGCGGAGGGGACGGCCGAGTGGCTGCATCGGCGCATTCGAGAGGATTGGGGTTTTCCGGATCCGCCGACCACTACCATGCAGGACCGGTTCACGTCGAAGTATCACGGCAAGCGGTATAGCTTCGGCTATCCCGCGTGCCCCAACTTAGACGACCAACAGGGAATCTGGAAGCTGCTGCATCCGGAAGATATCGGAGTGAAGCTCACCGAGGGCATGATGATGGAGCCCGAGGCGAGCGTCAGCGCGCTGGTTTTCCATCATCCGGACTGTGCGTACTTCACGGCGGATGAAGGTGCTCCTGATGCGTCATGAATATGTTGAAATGCGAGAAGGCGGTTACTACCTGACCGGGAGCCGTGTCTCTTTGGCGTCGATCATCTACGAGTATCGCGATGGTGCGACCGCGGAGACGATCCGGCAGAACTTCCCGACTCTCTCGCTGGAACACGTTCATGGTGCCATCGCATTCTGGAGATCCAGCAGCGAATCGAGGAGAGCGCAAGCGTCTGTTAGCGAAGTAGACGTGAGAATCCGCGGAGGAGCGTTCGGGCTCATATTCGCTTGGCGAGAATCCGCTCCACGTCCCGCCTGGCGTGCAAAATGCTCACAACCTGCAACGGCTTCGTCTCAGGACGATACACGATGAGGTACGAGTAGACGGCAAAGAACCGCACATCCGCAGTGGTGAGATCCCTTCGCCAATGTCCAATCCCAGGCGCCTCGGCAAGGAAAGCAATTTTGTCGCGGATGATGGATTCGATGCGATCGGCGGTTTCCTGGCCGCTCTCCTTCTTGAGATAGCGCCAGATCTGTGCTAAATCCCGGGCTGCTTGAGGCGCGAGGATGCACCTCCGCCTCATTCGGGCTGTGCTTTCAAGCGTTCCAGATACGGGTCAAGCTCGTCTTCGGGTATTCCTTCTCCACGGTCGAGTTCCTGGAGTCCTCGATTGATTTTCGCGTCGATTTCCTGACGATTTGCGGCGAGCCATTCATCCTGCTCGCGCAAAACTTCCAGCGCCCGGTCGATCACTTCCTTGGGTCCTTGATAAGCGCCGGAGCGCAAAGCTTCAGCAACTCGATGCTCCTGCTCAGAGCTTAGTTGGATGGCCACAAATGACTCCCGGTCCTATTGTGGCAAATTCTAGTGATGTGCGTCGTAGCTTCAGATGGCAGCAACATCTTCGCCGAGGGCGCAAATCATCCGGAGGGTGCCGGAAAAGGATCTTGAAAATCCTTCTCCATAATGTTATACTAAAATATAACTCAGGGAGGGAACCCAGTGCACACCACCAATCTTCGCAAGGTCGGCGGCTCGGTCATGCTGGCAGTCCCACCCGCGCTGCTCGATATACTGCACTTGCAGCCTGGCGCCAAGGTCGGCATCGCGGTTGAGAGTGGCCGTCTCGTCGTGGAGCCGCGGGCGCGGCGCCGGTATACCCTGGACGAGTTGCTCGCCCAATGCAATCCCAAGGCGCGGCGCGGCAAGGAAGAGCGGGAATGGGTCGATAGCAAGCCCGTGGGCCGCGAGCTCATCTGATGAAGCGCGGCGAAATCTGGCTCGTCGGTCTCGACCCTGCGCCGGGACACGAGCAAAAAGGCCGCCGTCCGGTGCTGATCGTGTCGCCGGAGGCCTTCAACCGGATGACGAAACTCCCTGTAATTCTCCCGATCACGAGCGGGGGTAATTTCGCGCGGACGGCGGGTTTCGCCGTGCCGCTGACAGGCGCCGGGACTAAGACGACTGGAGTTGTCCGGTGCGACCAGCCCCGCGCTCTTGATCTGGCCGCGCGCGGCGGCAGGAAGCTGGAAAGCATTCCAGACGCGGTCATGGACGAGGTGCTGGCGAAGATATCGCCGATATTTGAGTGAAGGGCGGACGGATCCCCGCCCTTGTGCCCGACGCCGCAAGCCGTTACACTCGGCGGTCGNNTGCCAGCGGTCACCAAGTTCCTCATCACTCTCGTCGCGGTCCCGTTCCTCGCCGCGCAGAATATCGTGATCGACGCCGCTCCCTCGCACGCGGTGAATTCCTTCAGCCCTTTCCGCGCCCTCGGCGGGGCGATCGACCGTCTGCGCGGCGGCGCCACCAAAGAGGAGAACGAGAAGCACACCGAGCGCCTGCTCACCGATCCCGTCCTCAAGGAACTCCTGGGCGCTGGATGGCAAACCGTCACCTACCGCCAGAACACCGAGCTCATGATCGAAGCGTGGCACTGGAATCCGCGCGGCACATGGAGCAATGCCGCCAAACAGGAAGGCTACTTCACCGGCAGCGCCGAGCCGACCAGCGAGAAGATCCAACACTCCTGGGCCTACCCGCTTCCCCATCGCGGCGCCACTCAGGGCGACGGCAACGGCTGGTCCCGCCTCACCGATGGCGACCTGACATCCTACTGGAAAAGCAACCCCTATCTGACTAAAGCTTACACCGGAGACGACGACTCACTGCATCCGCAGTGGGTCATGATCGACCTGGGCGCCAAGGTGGACGTCAATGCCATCAGGATCGCGTGGGCCGACCCCTACGCCCGCCGCTATTACGTGCAGTTCTGGACCGGCGACCAGGAGCCCTTCTACAACGGCATCAACAAGGGCGCCTGGCAGACGTTCCCCATGGGCACCATCACCGATGGCAAGGGCGGCACTCCCACCTTGAAGCTGGTGAGTTGGAAGATCCCCGCGCGGTATCTGCGCATCTGGATGACGGAGTCGTCCAACACCTGCGACACGCACGGCGCCCAGGACAAGCGCAACTGCGTGGGGTACGCCATCAATGAGCTATACGTCGGGACGGTGTCGGCGGACGGCCAATTCACAGACATCGTCAAGCACCTGCCCAGCCGCCAGCAGACCATCACCTGGCCTTCGTCGGTGGACCCGTGGCACGCGGCTTCCGACCTGGATTACGGCAGAGGCGACCAGATCGGCTTCGATTTCTTCTTCAATTGCGGGGTCACGCGCGGTCTTCCGGCCATGATCCCGATCGCCATTCTCTACGCCATTCCCGAGGACGCCGCCAACGAAATCGCCTACCTCTTTAAGCGTAAGTATCCGATCTCCTGGATCGAGATGGGAGAAGAGGCGGACGGGCAGCGCGTGCTCCCCGAGGATTACGCCACGCTCTACATACAGTTCGCCAAGGCCATCCACAAGCTGGCGCCCGCCGCGCCTCTCGGTGGGCCGGCTTTCGAGGGCACGCCGGGCGATGTGGACTCCTGGATGGATGCCAACGGAAGGGTCTCGTTCCTCGGCCGCTTCGTGGACTACCTCAAGGCCCGCGGCCGGTTGCAAGATTTCTCGTTCTTCTCCTTCGAGCACTATCCCTGCATGGGCAACCGGAGATGCGCCGACTGGAGTTCCCTGTACTGGGAGCCGGCCTACATCAACCATGTGATCCAAGCCTGGAAAGATAACGGCCTGCCGCCCCATGTGCCGTTCTTCATGACCGAAGGCAACGATCTCGGCGAAGGAGGAGCCGGCACGGTAAAGAGCGCTCTCTGGCTGGCCGACTACGTGGGCTCCTTCCTGACCGCCGGCGGCAGTGGCACTTACTACTTCCACTACATCGCATCGGGCGGCAGGGGTGGCGGTGGAGGCGGTTTCCTGCCCATCGATCAGGACAATCACGTCACTAATTACCCGCCGCAATACCTGGCCACGCAGGTGATTACTAAGGAATGGGTGCAGCCCGTCGATGCCACCCACAAGCTCTACAAAGTCACTAGCGATGTGACTGACAAGGACGGGAACATCCTGGTCACTGCGTATGCGGTGGAGCGGCCCGACGGGCAATGGTCCGTCATGTTCGTAAATAAGGACCACGACGAGGATCACTCCGTGAAGGTGAGATTCGCCGATCTCGTCTCCGGACACGATCGTTACTTCTCGGGCGCGGTGGACCGTGTGGTCTTCGGCCCCGCGGAATACGTCTGGCACCCCGATCCCGTTCCCGCGGGCGGCCGAGGCGGACGGGGAGGCAGCGGTCACGCATCCCCCGATGGCCCGCCATCCAAGTCCACCGTGACGGCCGGCGGAGCGGATACGCTCTACCAGCTTCCCAAGTCTTCGATCGTCGTGCTGCGCGGCAAGCTGGCTAACTGATCTGGTATCCGACCGTGGCGCACGCTCTCAGCGCAATGCCACTTACTTTGGCCGTGGGGCGGACCCCCTGGTCCGCGGCCGACGCCCTCGTCGGCCTTCTTCGCATTCAGCCGAACCTGATTCTATTTGCGAAAGCGGGTCCGGGGGGACCCGCGCGGACCAGGGGGTCCGCCCCACAACATGTGCAGAATCGCAAAGTAAGCGGCATTGGGCGGTTCCGCCTGCCAACTTCCTACATCTGCTGCGGGGCTTCTCCCAATTTGACCCTGATCTTCTCCGGCCGGCCGTCGCGGAAGATGGTCATCTCCAGGATGTCGCCGCCGTGATGATGGTTCATGGCGCGCTGCAGAGAATCCAGGCCCTCCACCGGCTGGCCATCGATGGCGGTAATCAGGTCGGCGCCCACGGGCAGGCGGTAGTTGTAACGGATGACGTAGCGGGAGGGGCCGCGCAGGCCGGCCTGTTCCGCCGCGGATCCACGTTCCACGCGGCGAATCAGCAGGCCCCCGCTCGACGGCAGTTCGAGCGTCTCGGTGAGGTCGCCGGATACATACCAAGTCTCAATGCCAAGGGTGGGCCGCGAGATGTGGCCCGTTCTGCCGTACTCGTCGAGGATCGACTTGGCGCGATTGATGGGCATGGCAAATCCCAGCCCGATATTGCCTTGCGATCCGTAAATGGCGGTATTGATGCCGATCACATTTCCGTGGGAATCGAGCAGCGGACCGCCGCTGTTTCCGGGATTGATGGCGGCGTCGGTCTGGATCATGCCTTCCA
>OMOG01000667.1:17235-26908 GCA_900290305.1 Candidatus Sulfopaludibacter sp. SbA4 | reverse complement strand
GAATCCGAAGGGATTGCCGATGGCCAGCACCTTCTGGCCGACCACGGCGGCGTCGGAATCGCCGAGGCGAAGGGCCGGCAGCTTGCGGCCGGATTCGATCTTGAGCAGTGCCAGATCGTCGCGCGGGTCGACAAAGAGGACCTTCGCTTTGTAGCTTTTCTTGTCCGCGAGGGTGACGGTCAACTGCGCGGAGCCGCCGCTCACCACGTGATTGTTGGTGAGGATCTCGCCATCGGGGCTGACGATGAAGCCGGAGCCGGCGCCCTGTTCGGGATAGATCTGGGAGAACCAGGTTTCGCGATAGACCACCGAGGTGATGTTTACGGTGGCGTCGCGGGCGCCGCGGTAGACGTCGATATTGTTCTGCTCGTCGGCCGTGAAGCCGCCCACCGCGGCGGCGGCGGCGCGCTCAGGCTCCGTCCACAAGCGGCCCGCGGGCCGCAAGATGTGTCCGGCGTCCCAACGCGTCATGGAGGTGATGTACAGAAAAGCGGCCACCATGGCGGCGGCCCAGACAAATGGTCGCAGGAGTTTCATGATTGGGTGCTCCGTAATGCTTGGTACACGGCCCGCGTCTGCCGCAGGGTACTTTCCTTTTCTCCGGATGTGTCTATGACAAAATCGGCAAACTTTCGTTTCTCTTCGAGCGGCATCTGGCGGCTGAGGCGGGCGCGTATATCGGCTAGCAGCGCCCCCTCGCGCCGCAAAGCGCGTTCCACTTGCTGCTCTTCTAAACAGGTTACCAGGATTATGCGGTCGAAGCGGCGGTAGCTGCCGGTTTCGATGAGAATCGCGGCCTCCACCACGGCGATGCCGTGGGGCTCGTGGGCGGCGAACTCGGCCACCAACTGCTCCTCGCGGCGGACCACTTGCGGATGGACGATGGCGTTCAGGCGGGCGAGGTCGCCGGGCGAGTGGAAGACGCGGGCTGCGAGCTTGGGGCGATCGATCCGTCCGCCGGGCGCCAGGATGTCCGCGCCGAATTCGCGCACCACGGCGTCGTAAGCCTCTCCGCCCGGAGCCAGCACTTCGTGGCCCAGCTCATCCGCCTGGATGACCAGGCAGCCGTAGCCCGCGAGCACCGCGCCCACGAAGGACTTCCCACAGGCGAGGCCGCCCGTGAGTCCGACCTTCAACATATGCCTTGCCTGCAGTTCTCACGCCTCGCCAGCAGATGTGGCGCAGGCACTCGTGCCTGCCGTGTCGAGCCTCTGACCTCCTGATGTAGTGGCACAATCCGCGCTCTGGCGTGGAAGATCGATGAGCCAGACCGTGGCGCAGGCACTCGTGCCTTGCAGCGTCCCGACTCATCGGGACGAGGGTCGAGACGAGTCTCGACCCGGCAGCCTGAGAGGCTGCGCCACAAAGCCAGCTCACGCATTTTCCACGACATCAGGAGGTCAGAGCCTCGTGTCGACACGTATTCGCGGTGGCGCCAGAGCGTCGGCGGCAGGCATCGGCATGAGTGCCTGCGCCACGTCACGTGAGAAATGGCGGCTAGCATATGCCGGCGCGGCGCTCCGCTGACGCCACGGTGTTGGCCATGAGCATGGCGATGGTCAAAGGCCCGACGCCCCCGGGCACGGGAGTGTAGGCGGCGGCTTTTTCGACGACGTCGAGGGGATCGACGTCGCCGGCCAGAACGCTGCCGCGCTTGTCGAAGGCCGCCAGCTTCTCGGGAGAGCCGCGGAAGATGCGGGCCACTTCCGCGCGATTGTCCACGCGGTTGGTGCCGACGTCGATGACGGTGACACCGGGAGTGAGAAATTCGCCGGTGATCATGGCGGCGCGCCCGATGGCGGCTACCAGGATCTCGGCCTCGCGGCAGACGGCGGCGAGCGAGGGCGTCCTGGAATGGCAGATGGTGACGGTGGCGTGCTGGTGCAGCAGCAGCATGGCGACTGGCTTGCCGACGATGTCGCTGCGGCCCACCACCACGGCGCGCTTGCCGGCGATGGGGATGCCGTATCGATGGAGCAGCTCGATGATGCCGGCCGGAGTGCAGGCGCGCGGCCCAGGCAGGCCGGCGACGAGATTGCCGACGTTGCACGGGTGGAATCCGTCCACATCCTTGGTGGGGGAGACGGCGAGCAGAATGCGCTTGGCATCGACCTGAGGAGGCAGGGGAAGCTGCACCAGGATGCCGTCGATATCGTCGCGGGCGTTGAGACACTCGACGGTGTGGAGCAGTTCGGCGGTGGTGACGGAGACGGGCGGAGTAAGGGTTTCGGAATGGATTCCGAGTTCCTGGCTGGTTTTGACTTTGTTGCGGACGTAGATTTCGGAGGCGGGGTTGTGTCCGGCCAGCACGACTGCCAGCCCGGGCGGACGGCCGAGTGCGGTAAGGGCGGCGATGCGCGGGGCGAGTTCGGTCTTGATGGCGTCCCGGACGCGGTTTCCGTCGAGGATTTGGGGCATTCTTTACAATGATAACGTGGAGGCGGAGAATGAAGATGAGGTGAGCAATGTCTCTCGAGCAGGCCATTCTGGAAGCGGTCAGGACCTTACCGGTCGAGAAGCCTAGACCGAATGGTCGCCGATGCCCTGGAACTCGTAAGCCGTGAGGTTCCGGATTTGCCGGATCGAATTGTGGCCGCCACAGCGACTGCTTTGCAGGCGCCTTGGATCAGTCGCGATGGCAAGATTCGGGCCTCGCGGGTCCAAACGATCTGGTAGGCCCGGATGCCAGCAGGCTGGCGTTTCGAACTACATCTCTTTGTGCGCCACCTTATCCAGCCGGGTGTCGGCGAGCGGCGGGCAGTGATCGAGCGAGAGATCCTCGACATTGGTCATCACTAATGAGGGCACGCCCGATGCCTTCTGCGCCTTGACGTGGTCGAAGTCGATGCCCTTTACGTCGTCGAGCACGAAGGCGGGCCGGCGGTCTTCCTTCATGAAGCCTACATCCACGCTACTCAGCTCGATCGCGCGCGCGTGGCGGATGAAGAAGCCGTACGCGGGCAGGAGTCCGAACATGGAAGGCTCGGGATATTCCTTCTCGCGCTCGGGTGTGGCGTAGGGCTCGCGCGGAGGGATGCCGCCTTGGCCGCGGAAGAAGAAGGTATTCACGATGCCGGCCGGTTGTTTGGCCACCTGGTCGAGCGTGAGGCCGCCGCGGTAGAGAATGCGGATGCCGCTCAGCTTCACGTCTTCCACATCGTGGCCGGGAATGCCGCTGATGATGGATGCGTAGCGCGGATCGGCATCGTACACCACCAGGTTGCTGATGCTCACGCGGCGGATGGCGCCGATCGCGGCGCCTTCGGGCGCGCGCTGCCGGCTGCCCAGCCGGATGAAGAGGGGGGCGTTCGAGACATCGCGCATGGTGATGTTCGAAATGGCGATGTCTTCGATGTGGGCGCCGTCGACGGCTTCCAAGGCGAGGCCGCGGGAGCGGTCGAAGACTACGTTTGAGATGGTGATGTTGCGGAAGTCCCCGTCGGTCTCGGTGCCGATCTTGATGCGGCCGGTGGGACCGTCGCGGTCGGGCGCGCGCGTGACGGTGCGTTTGTAAGTGCCGTCGAGGAGGGAGCCGATATCGTAGCCGCTCACCAGGCAGTTCACGATGGTGAGGGCTTCCACGGGGCGGGCGGAGCCGAGGGCATAGGAAGCCTTCAGAACGATGGCGTCGTCGTTGGGCGAATTGACGCTGGTATTGGAGATGCGCACGTTGCGGCAGGCGTCAATGTCGATGCCGTCGCGGTTGGTATCGATCTTGAGGTTGTCGATGGTGAGGTTGTCCACGCCGGTGGCCAGGATTCCGAAATGGCCGCCGTTGAGAATGGAGAAATCGCGGAGCGTGACGTTGCGGCAGAGCTTGAGGGCGATGGCCTTGTCGCCGGCGCCGCGGGCGTCGCCGCGTCCCAATCCCTTGCCCGAGATCAGGCCGCCCCCGACATGGCGACGTTTTCGATTTCCTCGCCCCAGATGAGGCTGTTGTGCCAGTGGCTGTGGCCGAAATCCTGAAACTGGGTCCACTGGTTGGGCTCGGCGGCGTCGTAGGCGGCGGGGTCGGACGCGGCTTCGAGCGTGGCGCCGGGCTCGAATTGCAGGGTGATGTTGCTGCGCAGGCGAATCGAGCCGGTGAGGTAAGTGCCCGGCGGGAAGTACACGGTGCCTCCGCCAGCCGCCGCGGCGGCCTGGACTGCCTGGTTGATGGCCTCGCGGTCCAGAGTCTTGCCATCGTGTTTGGCGCCGAATGCCGTCACATCGAAGATCGCCCCATGCATGGGCGCGGACAGCAGGAAGAGTAGAGAGATGGCTTTAGTCACGACATCTCCACTTTAGCTGGTCTAATGATTTTTCTGGGGCGGTGATGTTAACGAATGGTAACCCCCCCTTGACTTCGGAACGCCCCACTGATGTATTCAGGATATAAGGATCTGATCCACGTGAGATTCGGTCTTGGTTGCCTGGTGTTGGCCGTGCTGCCCGCGCCAGGCCAGGTGGAATCCGTTGCCGTGTACACCGGGTTCCAGAAGCAGCCTCCGCAGACGGTGCTGGAATCGATGCAGGAAGAGGTGGCGGCCATCATGGCGCCCGGGGGACTGCGTCTGAACTGGAGGTCCCTGGATAGAATCCGGGGAGAAGTTTTTTCGGAGTTGGCGGTCGCCAGGTTCAAGGGTAATTGCGCCGCCTCCGGCTTGATGCCGGCCAGCGTCGAATCCGGTGCGTTGGCCTGGAGCCACGTCAGCGACGGGGTGGTGCTCCCGTTCGCCGATGTGGACTGCGACCGCATCCAGGTATTTCTGCAACACCAGATGCAGGGCCTGGAGGTATCGAGGCGCGAGAGAATCTTCGGACGGGCGATGGGCCGCGTGCTGGCACACGAGCTGTACCACATTTTCGCGCGGGCCCAGGGCCATGGGTCCAGGGACGTGGATAAGCCGGCGTTTACCGCTGCGGAACTGGTGGCTGACGACTTTGGCTTTGACGACGCGAAATACCACATCCTGCAGTTGGCCAGGCAGCCCGCGCCCGCGGCCAAAGACAAGGCGCCGCGCCGGAAAACCCAGCCCGGTTTGGCGGCATATGTGAAGAGCGGCTGCGGCACCTGTCATGGCTCCCGCGGGCAGGGTAGCCGCCACGGGCCTTCACTACGCCCGCTCGGCGAATGGCTGGACTCCGTGATTCTGGCCGCCAAGCTCGAAAGGGGCGGTCCGAAAATGTGCAAGCGCGCGCGGAATTTGAAAGTCCCCGCTCCCGTGCTGGCGGAAGAGGACATTCGGGAGATCGTCCGATTTCTGAACTCGGCCGCGGAGTAAGGGGCGACAGAAGCCAGCAGTCAGAAGTCAGCGAGCGGGGGACGGTCTCTGGCGGGAACGTCTCTGGCGCAGAAACTTTGCGACTCGAAGCGGGCCGATGGCAAATCGGCCTGCAGGATAGAATCCTGCCCCACGAAGCTGGGGGCGGCTTATTTCGATACGGCGAGGATGAAGCCGCTGCTGCCGCTGCCGTTGTAGCCGGCCTCGCTGGGAAGGCCTGGGCCGCCGTAACCCACCACAAAGATGGTCCCATCGGGGCCGACCACCAGTCCCATAGGCACGTAGATGTTGGTGGCGCCGAAAAACGTCGAGAATTGGATGGAGTTTTGGCCGGCAACCGCGGGATTGAATTTGGTTATGAACGTGTCCGTACCTCCGGGCCAAGTGGATTGGAGCGCATTGGCGGTGGCCGGAAAATCGGACGAGAGCGTGTAGCCCGTGACGTAGATGTTCCCGTCACTGTCCCCTGCCACGCGGTAGCCCGCATCGCCGTGAGCGCCGCCGAGGTAGGTCGAGTAAATCAGAAAGCCGGGTCCCAGAATGTTGGGGTTCACCACCGCTACCCAACCATCGGAATTGCCGTGGTAGGACGATTGCACGGCGGTGCGCGTGACGGGGAAATCGCTCGACAGCGTGTAGCCGGTGATGATCAGGTTGCCCTTGGCGTCCCAGGCCATGCCGCGTACTTCGTCGTTGGCGGAACCGCCGAAGTAGGTCGAGTAGAGCAGCGAAGCGCTTCCCTGTTGGGTGAAATCCATCACCCCGACGATGATGTCTTCGGCGCCGATGGGAACGCCGCTGTAGTTGAAGGCGGCCATGGGGAACTGCGTGGAAAGCGTGGAGGTGGCGAAGTAGACCAGGCCCTTCTTGTCGACCAGGATGGCGCGGCCGTCATCCTCGTCTTCCCCGCCCAGGTAGGTGGCATACACGATGGTGCCGCCCACGGGATCGATCTGGCAGAGGAAGGTGTCGGAGGGCCCCCAGATGGCGGGCTGGTAGGCGCTCGCGGTCACCGGGAAGTCGGTGGACTTGGTGGTGCCGATGATGTCGATCAACCCGTTCGGGTCCACCGCGATGCCGTTGCCGGAGTTGATTCCGGTAGTGCCCCCGAGAAAGCTGGAGTACACAAGCCCGGCGGGGCCGACCTGGGAGGGATCCAACTGCACCACGAAGGATTCGGTGGTAGAGCCCGCGCCGATCGTCTGAAAAGCGTTGGTGCTGACCGGGAAGTCCGTCGAGGTGGTGGTTCCGGTGAGATAGAGGACGCCCGCGGC
Organism: Candidatus Sulfopaludibacter sp. SbA4; assembly: GCA_900290305.1. GTDB lineage: Bacteria > Acidobacteriota > Terriglobia > Bryobacterales > Bryobacteraceae > OMOG01. Next base: position 20,370 of record OMOG01000667.1, on the reverse strand, counting down.
ATCGATATCCATGGCGAGGGGGATGTCGTCATTGCTGCCACCCAGGTAGGTCAGGTACACGAGGCCGTACCCGCCCGCCGGGGTGGTGTCGAGAATGGCGATGAAGATATCGGTGAGGCCCGTGTTGTTGGCGTTGACAAAGTTGCCGATGGCGGTGAAGTCCGACGTCGCGGTATCGCCGGCGACATAGAGCCAGCCTTGCGGGCCGAGTTTCACGGCATCGATATGATCTGCGCCGGTGCCCCCGAGGTAGGACATGTATGCGATGGCGGGGTCGATGACCAGGGGTCGGGCGCGGTCATAGCGGTCAAGGCTCAGGCCGACCACGTTGCGCGCCAGCATGACGTAGTGTCCGGCGATTTGGCGGTGACCGGGGGTTGCGCCGGGAGAAGTCTCCTGGTAGATGAAGGGCTTCTTCTGGATCACTTGCGCACCGCCCGCTTCGACGACCAGGTCGCCTTCGTGAGAGATGTGGACGCGGCTGGCGCCCTGGAATTTCAGGCGAATGGCGCGCGGGTCGGCGCCGGGCTGCAGAACGAAGTCGTATTCCAGCCGATTCTGGTTGCCATAGTAGACTACGTCCACGCCAGGATAGACACTGCTATAACGGACTTTGGAGTAACTCGGCACGTTGGCGTGCCAGGATGCGCGGTTGCCCAGGAAGTAATTGGTGCGGGCCTGCTGGCGGTCGAGCGCTTCGACCCGGGGCGAGCGATTGGAGTTCAGCAGCGAAATGTCCACGCGCCGGGAGCCGGGTAGAGCGAGGGTGGGGCCTTGTGACGTGAGAAACAGAGTGTAGCCGCCGGAGCGCGCCGTGTAGAGCACGGCCGGATCGGTCTGGCCCTGGTTGGCCTCGAAGCGGAGGGGCAGTTGTGCCAGCGCGGCGTTGGCTCGCGCGGCTGCGGGGTCGGGGACGGCAGGACGGCCCGCCGCCCAACTCACGGAAGCGGCGCACACCAGGAACGCAAAGAGAGACAGGCGAAGCATATCGTAAGTTCTATTAGAACATGCGTCGCGATTGTGGAAAACTGGGCGCTTTGTTCACAGGAGTGAAAAAAAAGGGGGTTAGGGGCTGGGGGTTGGGCTCGCCAAAGCGCGAGTGGGCTGGGGAAGGGTGGCTCGCTGCGCTCGCGTTACTTTAGTCGGCGACCACGTGGCTTTCAAACGTCTTCCGGCATTCGGCCCATCGGGCAAGGTCGAAGGCACCGTCGGGATGCAGGCAGGCGGCGGCGGAATATCCCATAAAGAGAGCGTGGTGGAGATTGTCGTGGGCGAACAGCCCCTGGCGGCCGAAGGTCAGGAGGCCGGGCAGGCTCGCGAGCCAGTCATCGACGATGCGGAACTGTGCTTCGTAGCCGCGGTTGTACACAGGGTAGACCCTCGGCAAACGGCGCGTGACTACCCGCCGGACGCGCGCAACCACCGGAAGATCCACGGCGGCCAGCCAGCCGAGTACGGCGTCGCCCAGTTCCTCGTCGGACTTGGTCCACAGGCTGGAGTTCAGATCACAGGGCAATTCCGCGCAGAGGGCGGTGAGACCGGGCGGATCGGTGGCGGCGCTGTAATTCTTCGGTTCGGAGAGACGCGTGAGAGGCACGGTATCTTCGGGAAAGTAGTGGGCGTCGAAGACGGTGAAACGCGGTTGCTCCAGGACCAGGTAGATCAGGATCATGGCGCGGAACGATAGGGCGGCCGCCGCGGCGAGGACTTCCGCGGGCGGACCGGCGGCCATCAGGGCGGGCAGCGCGCCGACCGGCAGCGTGGACCACACGTGATTGCACGCTATCGCGCACGGTTCACCGGCACGCTGGTAGAGCACTCGCCAGGCGCCGCCGGCTTTCTCGATGCAGGTCACGCGGGCGTCCAGAATCAGATCTCCGCCGGCCTCGCCGAGCGCTTCCGCGAGCCGGTCCGAGATCTGGCCGTAGCCGTTGCGCGGGTAGCAAAACTTCCCCGCTTCGGGCGCCTTGAGGCCGGGGATGGCGTTGGCCACTTTGCGCAGCAACTTGCCGGGCGAGTTGCCGGAGATGCGGCGGCGCGCGAGCTCCGGCGACAGCATGGCCGGCTCGACTCCCCACAGTTTGCGTGCGTAGGGGAAGTAGAAATCGCGGCAGATGGTGGCGCCGAGACCGCTGCGTAAGACCGATTCGAACGTGGCGCCGGTGGCGGGCGGTGGGGCGAACGGCTTGCACGCCAGGTCCCAGGCAGCGCCGATGGAGAAGGATGGAGGCAGGTGGGCCAACAGGTCGAGAGGGCTGAGAGGAAACCGAATCCATCGGCCGTGCAGGCGGATGCGTCCGCGGCGCGGGCGCAGGAGCAAGTCGCCGCCGAGCAACTCGCGGAGGTCGCGGAGAATCGACGGATCGCAAGCGGGGTGGAGACGGTGGCTTCCGTAATCCACGCGGATGCCTTCCAAAAGGAAACTGCCGGCCAGTCCTCCCACGGCGTGGGCCTGCTCGAGTACCGTGACCGGCGCAATTTTCCGCCGCGCCAGTTGCAGAGCGGCGCCCAGGCCGGCGGGACCGGCCCCGAGAACCACCACACCCGGGCTCACCGCTTGCCCCTTCCAGAGGCCCACCAGTAGAGTAAGCACGAGTGCGAAGTCACTACGAACAGACTGAGTGTGTGCTCGAAGAAGTGAGTGCAAACCAGGCGGACCGGGTCAGTGGATTGGGCGTGCTGGCGGATTCCACCCGCCATCGCTCCGGCAGCCTGGTACAGCGCCAGGGCCACGAACGCCGCGAAGCAGATCGGCGCATAGCGGGGCGCGGAACGGCGCGCGGCCCGTGGGTTCGCCAGGTAAGAACAGGCCGCGATTGCCAGCGGAATAGCGGTCAAGGCGTAAGTCAGTGTTTCGCGCGCTTCGTGCCCCAGGTAACGCGCATCGGTGAAGGGCGCCCAGCCAACGCCAAAAGCCGCACTGAGGACGGCAAACGCGATCCAGGAGGCAATCAGGAGACGCGGACTCTCGCGCTGGTTCCCCAGGACCGCGGCCAGAGCCATGGCCAGCAGCATGAGGGCCGCCTCGCTGAGGAAGTGGTATCCCCAGTGACTGCCGAATTCGAGCGGCGCCGTGTCACGCGTATGGAATTGGGCGAGCCATTGAAAGGTCGCGGCGGGGCCGGCGGTGGCGAT
>OMOG01000667.1:0-17225 GCA_900290305.1 Candidatus Sulfopaludibacter sp. SbA4 | reverse complement strand
GCGATCGAGCCGATGAGGATGATTCCATCGACGGAGAACGCGACGGCGGTGAGCATGCCGGCCGCGTGGGCGCGGGCCGGGCGTTCCGCGAGGACCGGGCGTTCCGCGAGGACCGGTCGGGCGCAATAGAGCATGGCGCCGGCCACGGCGGCGCTTAAAAGCAGGTCGGCCGGTAATTCCCCAACTTCGTGCTGGAAATAGAAGATGGTGGAGAGCAGGGTGTGGCGGCCGTCTTCGTGGACGGGGAGATCCAGGGAGGGGAAGTGAATCCAGATGGCGGCCAGCGCTCCGGTGAGGACCAGCGCCGGCAGCCACAGCAGGACGGTCCGCAGACTCATGGCGCCACCCGCCGCGCGATGCGCGCCCTGCGTTCGAGGAGAAGGCCGGCGGCCAACAGAGTTGCGGCAGCGAACACGGCCCACGGCCTGGCCGGCAGTAGGGCGGCGAGTGCCGCGGGAACGAGAAGGCGCAAAGGCCGAAAGCGAATCGCCAGTTTCGTGATCAGCCACAGCATGCGGAAGAAATCGGCCGCCCGGATCTTGGATTCTCCCAGCCGGCGGTGATAGTCGATCTTCACGTAGCGCACTTCCAGGCCGGTGGCCAGCATCGCCAGCGTGATGGTGGTGGTGAAGGAAAAGCCCGGCGGGTACAGGTCCCAGAAGGCCAGGGCGGCGGATTTGTCGAATAGGCGCAGGCCGGAATTCAAATCGGGGATCGGGCGCAGAGCCACCAGCATGGCATACTGGCGCAGCAGCCACTTGGCCGGGCGCCGCACCAAGGGGGTATGAACATTGGCTCCGATGCGCGCCCCGACCACCATGCAGGCGCTGGATGCCAATGCCAGGAGGCCCGGAATCGCGCTCGCCGGATAACTGCCGTCGGCATCGCTGATCAGGATCCGATCGTATGCGGCGGCCTGGATTCCGGCCTTTAATGCCTCCCCGTATCCGCGATGGCGTTCGAGGCGCAAGACCTGTACCCCGCAACTCCCGGCGAGGCTCGCGGTGGCATCGGTCGAGCCGTCATCCACCACGATGATCTCGAAAGCCCAGCCGGATCCGTCCATCGCCTCCACGATATCGTGAAGCTGGCGGGCGATCGCCATTTCCTCATTGCGCGCCGGAACGACAACCGTGACTCCGGCCACGGACTAATCAGACCGGGCGGCAGCGAGTTCGGCAGCCCTGAGAGTGTTGGTGAACTCGACCTGCGCGCGCACCGTGTCTTCGATCCGCCAGGAGGGGACGTAACCCAGTTCGGACCGGGCGCGAGTCAGATCCGCGGCCGTGTGTCTCACATCGCCGTATTGACTGCCGGCTCTCTCCACGGCGATGTGCGCTCCAGTGACTTCTTGAACCATCCGGATGACATCGGAGACGGCCACGGGCTGCCCTCCCGAGATGTTGAAGACGCGGTGGCTGGAGGTGCAATCCGCGGCCAGGAGCAGGGCGTCCACGACGTCCGCGACGGCGGTGAAGTCCCGGCGGACCTCGCCCGAGCCGTACAGCGTGAAGACGCCGCCATCGAGGGCGGCCGAGATGAGGCGGCTCAGCAGCATGTCGGGCCGCTGGCGCGGTCCGCAGACCGTGAACAAACGCATCGAGACGGTGGGCACTCCGAAGTTCTCGGCGTAGAGCGAGCACAGGTGCTCGGCGGAGAGCTTGGTCACACCGTAGGGGGAGAAGGGGTTGGGCACCGCCTGCTCCGAGACCTGGTCGCAGGGAGTATTGCCATACACCGACGACGAGGAGGCAAAAACAAACCGTCGCAGGCGCGGCGATCCCACCACCCGTTCGAGGAGGTGCTGGGTGGTCAGGATGTTATCGGCGACGTAGAAGGGGAACTCGCCGCTCCAACTGTTCCGGACACCCGGACGCCCGGCCAGGTGGTAAATGCATTCGGCGGCGCGCAGCACACCGGCGTCCAGGCGGTCAACCGATTTTTGCAGGAAATGGAAACGCGGCGAACGCAAACAGGCTTCGAGATTGCGGCGTTTGATGGCGGGGTCGTAATACTCGGTGAGAGAATCCACACCGGTGACTAAATGGCCGGCCGCCAACAGTTTCTCACACAAGTGGGAGCCGATAAAGCCCGCGCAACCTGTGACTAGAACGTGCATCATTCCTCCGCGTCCCCGTCACTGACCGTATAGTATCGCATTTATCAAAGTATTTGGTGAATTCATGCGAATTTATTTAAACCCGGCTGAGGGGATTAGTTGCGGCCGGCGGCAAGGCGTTACCGGAGCTTGCCGATCTGCTCGCGCATTTTGGCGGCCTGCGGCCAATCCGGATGGTACTTGAGGAAATCCTCGAGGTCTCGGGCGGCGGCGGAGCGATCGCCCCTCCGCAGATGAATCTCGGCGAGGAAGAGCTGGGGGTGCGAGAAATGCGCCGGATCGATCTGCCGCGCCGCCACGAAATACTTCTCGGCCAGATCCATCTTCCCGATTTCGAAATAGGTCATGCCGAGCTGCGAGTTGGCCAGTGCATCGGTGGGGCGAAGCAGCACGGCGTACACGTTGTACTTCCAGGCGCTGTCGAGATCGTGCAGGTTGATCAGCACGCCCCCCAGATTGACCAGCGGCTCGTAGGATGTGGGATCGGCCTCCAGCGCCGCGCGGAAGCACTCCGCGGCACGCTCGTATTTTTGGGTCTGGTAGGCGATGGTGCCCAGGTTGTTCCAGGCGGCGGAAAACTGCGGCGCGATTTCGACGGCGTGCTCGAGGCGCTTGACGGCGGCAGCGATGTCGCGGCGGTTGAGGTCCTTCTGCGCGTCTTCGTATTCACGAACGGCCTTCTCGGGCACGGCGAGCTGGGTGGCGGGAACGGAGTGGCGGCGCAAAGCATCGGCCAGCACGAAATCGGACTCCTTGAGGTTCAGGGTGAGTTGCACGCGTTGGTGCGCATCGGCTGTGCCAGGACCGACTTCCACCGTCTGGCGCGCTTCGCCGCGGGCGGGGACAAATACCGCGATGGTGTACGCTCCGGGCTGGAGTTTCTTGAAAGTGAATCGTCCGTCTTCGCTCATGAGAGTGGCCACGAACGGACTGGCCACGCCGAAGAGCGAAACCGAAGCCCGCTCCTCGGGCGAGAACCGTCCGGAAAGCTCGTACGGCTGCTGGCACCAGGCGGCGCAGACGAACACGGCGGGCAGCAAAAAGCGAAACATGTTGCCGATTCGATTGTACTCGAAGAGGGGGTTGGGGATGGGGTTCAGGGGTTGGGGTTGTCTCGGGGCTCATGGGAGGCGCCTGAGGCAAAAAGCCCGACGGATCACACTCCCGATAAGCGTCAGCCTCTGACTCGGCGCGGCACGCAGGAGTGCGTGCGCCACGTTTTTCATCACAAATCGGCAATGCCTCACGCCGGGGCGTCAAGGCAGCCTGCGCTTCAGCTCGTCGAAGAAATTGAGCAGGACCGTCACGTGGACGGAGCCTTTCTCGTCGCCTTCCGACATCGGTGTCGCCGGGAGCGCGAGGATTCGCTTGCCGTCCGGGGCGAGGTCGAAGTTCCAGGCCACCAGGCCCGCTCCGATGATCGGCGCCGGGGACCAAAGTCGGGGCTTGTCGGGAGCAAGACTCGCGCCCTTCGCGATGCAGGAAACTACCATCACGCGATTATCGGGGGCGAAGTACCAGATTTCCTTGCCATTGCGCGACCAGACGGGGAACGTTCCCCCATTGGTCGAGATCTGCCATTTGCCGGCGGACGGGGTGTTGGGAAACGGCCGCACAAACACTTGGGTGACGGTTCCCGAAAGGCTGCTGTAGGCTATCCAGCGGCCGTCCGGCGAGAAGACGGGGTTCGCCTGCTCGCCCGGTTCCCGGAGAAACAGCTCAGGCTCGCCGGGCTTGGGCCGATCCGGATCGCTCAGGTCGAGCGGCAGTGTCCAGAGGTCGTTACCTGAACTCGAATCCAGCCGTGAAAAAGCGATCCGCCGGCCGTCCGGTGAAATCGAACGGGCGCTCACGGCTTCCGCTGCGGCGAACAACTTTTGCGGCTGTCCGGATCCATCGGAGCGGATCCACCAGATGACATTCTGGCCGCTTTGCTGGCGTAAATCAGGTGCTTCCCGTCGGGAGTCCAGACCGGCCCGATGTTCCGCAGGCCGTCGAAGGTCAGCGGCGTCCTGGCATCGCGCTTGGGATCGTAAACCACAATGTTCCCGCCCGTCGTTAGCGCCACCAACCGGCCGTCGGGAGAGATCCTGGGGGTAGTGGCCGCAGTGGTTGTGATCACCAAGGTTTGCGTTTTGCCCGCGGCATCGATCCACGACAGGGGCACGGCTCCGCCGACCGCCTGGCCGCTCAGGTAAGCGAAAGTCCCCGGCCCGTCCGGCGCGCTGGAGAAATCCAGTTGGCCGGCGCCTTGGCCGACGGCGGCAGAAACGTCGTACAACACGGGAACCGGCGTGCCGCGCGTCTTGAGATCCGCGAGCGAGAACGGCACGGCGAAGAGCGTTCCCTGATGGACAAAGACCAGGTGGCCGCTCGGAAGGTAACGGCCGAAGTATCCGCCGTGTTGCACCACCGTCAGCTTGCCGGTCCTCAAGGAGAGCACCTCGATGTTGCCCTCCTCGTAGCCGCCGCCGACGCCCGCGCCCAGAGCGCCGGTGAACAGAACACTGCCGCCGGGCAGAATCTGCGGCCAGCGCCAGGTGCGCTCGCCGTGCTGCTCCGGCTTGGCGGGTAGCGGCTCCGGTTTGCCTCCGGCTTCCGGTACGCGCTCCAGGTGGTTATTGTCCAGGTTGGCGATGATGTAGCCGTCTTCGCTCCAGGCGCCGCCGCGCGGAGCGGCCGGCGCGGGAGACAGGGTGAGCGCGGCGCCGCCGTGGACGGAGATCTTCTTCATATACTGATCGGCGAAGAACCCGATCCACTGTCCGTCGGGAGAAAAGAATGGATCGATGGCGCCCTCGGTGCCGGAGAGGATGTCGGGCTTGGGCTGGTCCAGGAGCCGCGTGGCCAGCAGGCTCGAGCCGTTCCCGGTGCGCACCGGGAATACCAGGCGGGTTCCATCGGGGGAAATCGCGGCGGTCAGGTGCGGGCCCCGGATGGCATCCGGCCCGAGATCGACGCTGAAGCGCATTAGCGGGTGTAGCACCGGGCGGGTCGCTCGCCAGAGAAAAAAGCCAGAGACGAGCGCGGCCACGGCACAGGCGCCGGCGAGGATCCAGGGAATGCGCGAGCGTGCGGCGGGCGCGGCTGGCGGCGCGGCCGCTCCATCGGCCAGCACGATGCGCGCATCGCCGATATCGCGAAGGCGCTGCTTCGCGTCCTTGATGAGGCAGAGGCGCACCAGCTTGCGGAATTCCGCGGGGACGCGGCCGAGGTCGGGCTCGCGCGTGAGCACGGCGGCCAGGCTGTCAGACACGGTGGGCCCGGCGAAGAGCTGCTGGCCGGTGAGCATTTCGTAGACCACTGCGCCGAAGGCCCAGATGTCGGCGCGCTTGTCGGCGTCATGCCCGCGCGCCTGTTCGGGGGCCATTAGCCGGCGGTCCCCATGATGACTCCCGCCAGTGTGGCGCGCATGGTGAGGGTGGGAGAAGAAGCCGGGTCGCCGGCAGCCGGTTCGTTGGACAGCGCCTTGGCCAGTCCGAAGTCCAGCACCTTGAGCCGGCCTTCGGGAGTGATCTTCAAATTGGCGGGCTTCAGATCGCGATGCACCACGCCCTTTTCGTGCGCATATTCGAGGGCGTCGATGAGCTGATGGATCAGCGGCAGCGCCTCGGCCGCGGGCATTGCTCCCTGCGCGATGCGCTCGGCCAGCGTCGGACCTTCGACCAGTTCCAGAATCAGGGCGCGCTCTTCCACACCGTAGATCGCCGCGATGTTGGGATGGTTCAGCGACGCCAGCACCTGCGCCTCGCGCGTGAATCGCGCCAGCCGGTCGGGGTCGTTGGCAAACGAGTCCGGCAGCACCTTGATGGCGACGTCGCGATTCAGCTTGGTATCGGTGGCGCGATACACCGCCCCCATGCCGCCCTCGCCGATCTTGGCGGTGATGCGATAGTGCGCGATGGAGGACTGTGGGCTCACGGGGAACTGAGTAAGTTTATCAAATACTCAAGCTTCGAAGTCTTCCTTCTTCCTTCGGTCGTGCCGGATTTCCTCCAGCTCCCGTTTGAGCGGAGCCCAATATTCACGGTCCTTGCGGCGTTCCTCCCGCTCCTCGGCCTCCAGCGCCTCAACCACGTCGTCCAGCCGTGGCAACAGTGCGGCGCGGACGGCCGGACGCGAGGTAGCTTCCGCGCGCGCCAGATCGGGATGCGCGGCAGCCACCTCCATCAGCAATTCCGGAGTGCGCAGCTCGCGCAGCCAGAACCGCACCAGCTCCTGGGTCGCGCTGCCGGACTGCCCGAAGTAGCTCTGCTCCACCAGCCGCCGGATCATCGGCCAGTCCTTGTCGCGCTGCGTCTTCTTGGCGCGCACGAGGTCTTCCATCCCCAGCAAATCGACGGGCTCGCCTTCTACCTCAATGGTGGTGCGGCGCGCCCACAGCTCCTCGAATCCCGGCACGCCGCGCAGCGACGCCATCAAATCGATGCGCAGCCCCGCGACATCGCCGCGGCGGCATCGAAAATGGACCCCGTGACCGCGCAACAGGTGCCGCTCTTCAAAATCGGGGACGGCAATCAGCTCGGCCTCCAGCGCCTCGAGCCCCGCCCGCAGGCTCGCGAGATTCTGCGACTCCGCCAGGATCAGCAGGTCCACATCGCGGCTAAACTCTGCCGCGCCGTAGAACACGCACGCCTGGCCGCCCATGAGCAGCGTTCTCGCGCCACTCTTCCGGATCGAAGAAAGGGCTCTGAGTATCGGGCTCCGGCTCAAGTGATCCTCCGAGTGCGAGATAGGTCTCCCAAAGTCTAATCGACTCGAGGAACCGCTCGCCGGGGCTGAGCGCATACCATGCCGCCCACTCCTCTCCTGCGATCTCTTCCGCGCGCAGACGCTTCACGATTCTTACTGTAACGGATTTGTCCGATGGCGGCCAAGCGGACCTGCTTCGGCGTGGCAACCGGAGATTCGCGAGATGAAGGCGACTCCGCTCAGCGCGTGACGTGGCGCGTGAGTGACGGTAGATGGTGAACCTGGTCGCGCCACTCCGAAGGACCCGATACCGACCAGAGGACCACGATCGCTTCGACTACGGGTCCGATCGGCGCATTCTGGGAAACGATCGGCAATCCCGGACTCGATCCCCCTGCTTCCAGGTAGCGGCGGAAGTGATGGATCATGGTCCGGCGATCGTGTGACACCAGAATCCGATTCTCGCTTCGAGCGCGTTCCAGGACCTGCGGATCGCCCATGCCCTCCAACTCAGCGTCCGCCGCCGTGGCGAAATCTATCGCAGGTTCTCGCCGGCGAACCGCCGTCACGATATCGCAATTGAGATCGGCGTCCGCCTGGAAGCGAATACTCAAGCGCGGGACTCGCCCAACTTGGCTTTGGCGCGCTGGATCTTCTCCCAAAGCGCCGGATTGGCCTGTGCCAGGGGAATGGCGGTTCCCTCGAACTCGCGCTCGGTCTCTTCCAGATACCGGTCGATCTCAATCTTATGATCCAGATAGAAGGCGATGGCCCCGTAGACTCTGGAGAGTTTGCCCAGGCGTGGGAACTCTTCCATTATCCGCTCCGGCGAATCGCCCCGATTGAAGGCGCACACCACGGAGTCGAGCGAAATGCGCGTCCCGGCTACGTAGTAGCCCCCATTGCGCTGTTCGATGTACTCGCTGTGCATAGCTTCGCCCTGGTTCAAGTTTAGCCGGTCGGCTAACACGGCGCAAACGTGAATACCACCACTCCGATCGCAAACCAGATCGCCGCGAAGACCAGCGCGTAGCCGAAGAAGATCCGGAAATCCACGCGCGCAATCCCCGCCACCACCACGTACCAGAACGGCGTCAGGAAGTTGCCCATATGGTCGCCCACCCCCAGCGCCAGCATCCCGCGCTGCACCGAAACCCCCACCCCCATCGCCGTCTTCACCGTCACGAAGCCCTGCACCGTCCACTGCCCGCCGCTCGACGGTATGAAGCAGGCGAACACCGACCCTGCGATCGCGGTAATCAGCGGAAACGTGGCAGCCGTCGAAATCGAGGCCGCCATGCGCGCCACGCGGTCTCCGACATTGGTGTACTGCACCAGTCCGGCGACTCCCGCATAAAGATGATACAGCACGATCACCGCCCAGCTCCTGCCCGCGCTCAGCTCCACCGCCTTGGCGAACCGCTTGACCGTCCGGTACAACAGGAACGTCAGCAGCAGCAGCGTCACGTTCAGCGAGTTGATGTCGTGGCCCAGTCGCTTCACGAAAAAATGGTCCACCAGCCAGCCGCTGAGCAGCACCCCCATCGACAGGCTGACGATGGGGTGATTCTCCAGCCGCTGGGAAAAGCTGAGGCCGCGCTGATCGATCGCGGCGGGCTCCACGGTCTTCGCCAGCGCCAGTGACTCCGGGTACTGCGAGATCCACCGGCAGGTCTTCGGCAGCAGCCAGCACGCCGCCACCACCGACGCCGTGGCGTAGGCCAGTTCATGAATGATGGCGGCGGGCGACCAGATGGTGGTCGAAAGCGGGACCACGCCGATGATGTCCTGCAGAAAATGGCCCTTGCTCGCCACCAGCAGCGGACCGCTGGCCGAAAGCCCGTACTGCCACAGCGCCTGCGAGGAATAAGTAACCGCCAGCAGAAACGGGAAATCGACCGGGATGTCGCGGCGCTCGGCCTCGGCCGCGAAGTAGATGGCGATCATGGGGCCCAGCGCGTATCCCAGCCCCCAATACAGGTAGGCCGCCGCTCCGCTGGTCAAGAACGCCAGCGCCACAATCTGTTTCGGCGAATTGGGAAGCCGCGCCAGCCCCGCGATGGTCCTCCGGAAGAGCGGTGTCGCCGCCAGCGCCGCGCTCAGCACGATGATCAGGGTCATCTGCATGGTGAACGGCAGCAGCATCCACAGCCCCTGGTGGTAGGCGTCCATCACCTGCGTGAGCGGATTTTTCAGCGCCAGCGCGATCGCTACCATGGTGATGGTGAGGATCACGCTAGCGGTGATGGCATCCGGCACCAGTCGCGAGATCAGGTCCGGAAACCGCTGCCATTTGCCGATGCGCGTTTCGGGCGTCATGTGTGCGGGCATTATACCAATGACGGCCCGATCTGAAGCAGGGCGGACGTCAGAGCTGGTGGAGGACCGCTCCCTTACGGTCGCGGCTCTGTTATATTCCGCAAACAGGCGGCGTTTGGAGCAGAGCCGCGACCGTTAGGGAGCGGCCCTTTCTTCTACCCGTTCCCCAAGAACATCACGTGGACGTAAATCCCCAGGCGCGTGTTGTACGCCAGGTAGTAGCCATCGTGGTCGGGATCCTCATAGATCACAATCTCGTCCCCGCCCCAATTCCAGTCGGTGCAATAGCCCATATCCGGATCGGCCACCGAGAAGTAGAAGCCGCCGAACCAGAAACGCGACGGACCTCCGCCCGCCAGCCGCCATCGGTGACTCGGTCCGAAACCCGCCGTGAAGCGGCCGTGCTCCCACGGATGATCCACATGATACCTGGGGTCGTTCTTGCCGGTATCGTGCCCAACCCACTTGTTCCCGTCCACGTGGGGAGCCTCGGGGTGTCCTTGCCTGTCGGCAAAATGTTGCTGCGGCGGTGGGGCGCTCTCAGCCGGCCGCCCCGCGGGAGCCGGCCGCCCGGCGGGCGCAGGCCGCGCCGCGGGAGCGTTACGCGCAGGCGCGGGGCCGTGGCTGGGGGGTTTGCTGGGTTTGAAGTTGGGGTGGGACTCTCCGCCCTTCCCTCTTTCCTGGGCGAAGCCAACGGCGCCAACCGCCAGAATCAGAACCGCAAGAGATGCGACGTTAGTTTTCATGTCATCTGATCTTAAATCAACGGCGCCGGGGCCGCCACTAGCCCCAATGAGCCATCTGTTCGAAAGCATCCAGTGGCCGGCCCGGGAATTTCAGACACAGCACTCAAAATATTTAATAGATTTTAAGGTCTGAATATAGTACTATTTAATTGTTTACCTCTCGATCGAGTGCTAGGTTTCGCATAACTCGACGGCAAGCCCGATGCGGTTGCCTTCCCGTCTTGACAGCGAAGGCGTGCGTGTTGCATCTCCCCCGGGACCGAAGAAGTGAGGCAGTCATGCTACGAAAAAATCTTTCCCCCTTTTTTTCCCTCCTGAGCGCCGTTTTCATTCTTACTCCTCTCGCGCGGGCTCAGTATGTCCAGCAAGGCAACAAACTGGTTGGCACCGGAGCAGTTACCAGCTCCCTGGGTGTGCTGCAGGGCACCGCGGTGGCTGCCTCGTCCGACGGAAATACCATCATCGTCGGCGCCGAGGATGACAACAACGGCGTGGGCGCAGCCTGGATCTTTACGCGCGCCAACGGAGCCTGGACCCAGCAGGGCGACAAACTGGTCGGCACCGGCGCAAACGGTCCCGCCCATCAGGGCGCTTCGGTGGACCTCTCCGCCGATGGGAATACGGCGATCGTGGGCGGGCCGTCCGACAGCAACTTATTGGGTGCGGCGTGGGTCTATACGCGCAGCGGCGGAGTGTGGACCCAGCAATTCGAACTGGTCGGCACCGGCGGATCCACTACCGCGACCCAGGGCACCAGCGTGGCGCTCTCTTCGGACGGCAGCACCGCGATCATTGGCGGCCCGCATGACGGCACCACGGGTGCGGTTTGGGTCTTCACGCGAAGCGGCGGAGTGTGGACCCAGCCGGGCCAAAAGCTGGTTGGCACCGGTTGGTCGCCGGCCCTTGGCACGATATTGCAGGGATACTCGGTGAGCCTCACGGCTGACGGGAATACCGCCATTGTGGGTGGGCCGGGAGACAGCCAGAACCAGGGAGCAGTGTGGATCTTTACGCGTAGCGGCAATACCTGGACTCAAGTGGCCAAACTCGTAGGCGCAAACGCGACCGTCCAGTCCTTCCAGGGCTCGGCCGTAGCGCTTTCAGGAGACGGCAGCACCGCCCTGGTCGGCGGGATGTGGGACAGCGCATCCTATGGGGCGGTTTGGGTTTTCACCTTGGACAACGGGACCTGGAGCCAGCAGGGCGGTAAACTGTCGCCGAGCAGCGGTGTGGCGTGGGTGGGCGCCGCGGTGGCCCTGTCAGGCGATGGCAATACCGCCTTGGTTGGCGGTCCTCAGGATTCCAGCGGAGTGGGAGCCGCGTGGATATTCAAGCGCGCCAGCGGCGCCTGGAGCCAGCAGAGCAAACTCACCGCCAGCGACGCCACGAGCGGCACCGTCCTACAGGGAACTTCGGTCGCCCTATCCGCCGACGGCTTTACCGCCATAGTAGGCGGGCCGGACGATACCTCCGGTCTCGGAGCGGCCTGGGCCTTCTTCGCGCCCGCGCATTTCCAAGTCTCAGCCCCGTCGCCGGCCATCGCCGGGACCCAGTTCAATTTCACCGTGACCGCCCAGGACGCCAACAACAACACCCTCACCGGGTACACCGGTACCGTGCATTTCACCAGCAGCGACGGGAATGCCGTCTTGCCTGCCGATGCCACCCTGACCAACGGCACGGCCATCTTCCCGGCAACGCTCGAGACCTCGGGCAGCCAGACCATCACCGCCACCGATACCGTCACGGCCTCGATCACCGGAACCTCGGGAGCCATCGTGGTGGGCAGCGCCACCACTCATTTCCTGGTCTCCGCGCCGGCACACGCCACCCCCGGGACAGCCTTCACTTTCACCGTCACCGCGCAGGATGCCTCCAACAACATCGTCCCCGCTTACGCGGGCACGGTGCATCTCACCTCGACCGACACGTTTGCGGCTCTGCCGCCGGATTCCGCGCTGGTCAACGGCACGGCCACATTCTCCGCCACCTTAAAAACCCCAGGCAGTCAAACCATCCACGCGGCCGATACGGGCACGCCCTCCCTCACCGGAACTTCGGGGACCATCGCCGTGGCAGCCTGGACGGCGCAGCATTTTCTGGTGACCGCGTCGGCATCGGCCGTGGCCGGAACCGCGTTCAATTTCACCGTCACTGCGCAGGACGCCAACAACAACACGCTCACCGGCTTTACGAGCATGGTACAGTTCTCCAGCAGCGATCCGTCAGCGGTGCTGCCGGCGCCTTCGACCCTCGTCAACGGGACCGGAACCTTCTTGGCGACCTTGAAGACCGCGGGCAGCCAGTCCATCACGGCCAGCTATACCTGTATTGCGCCTGGGGGAATCTGCTGGTCATCCGTTACCGGAAACTCCGGAGCGATTGTGGTTTCCGCCGCAACGGCCGCGCACCTGGCGCTCACAGCGCCCACCTCGGCGACCGCCGGAAGTACGGTGAATTTCACGGTGAGCGCCAAGGATGCCTACAATAATCCTGTCTCCAGCTACGCGGGCACGGTGCATTTCACCAGCAGCGACGCCGCCGCGGTCCTGCCCGCCAATGCCGCGGTCACCAACGGTACGGGAACCTTCGCGGCGGCTTTGAGGACCTCGGGGAGCCAGACCATCGCGGCGGCCGATGTGGCCACCGCGTCCATCGCCGGAACTTCCGGCGCCATCGTGGTGACCGGCGGGGCGGCCACACACCTGGTAGTAACCGCGCCCGCGGGGGCGTCTTCCGGCGTCGCCTTCCAGTTCACCGTGACCGCGCAGGACGTATACAACAACCCCAGCCCCAGCTACGCGGGCACGGTGCATTTCAGCAGCACGGATGGGCAGGCGGTGCTGCCCGCCAATGCCGTGCTGGCCAACGGCACGGGAACCTTTTCGGCGACCTTGAAGACGCAGGCGAATCAAAACCTCACCGCCACCGATGTGGCCACCGCATCCATCACTGGAACCTCCGCCGCTATCTCAGTCGGGGGCGGGCCGGCCGCGCACTTCCTGGTGACGGCGCCCGCCAACGCCACCGCGGGTACGTCATTCAATTTCACCGTGACCGCCCAGGACGCCGGCAATAACACCAGCCTGGGTTACTCCGGCACGGTCAAGTTCACCAGCACCGACGGGTCCGCGGTCCTGCCCGCAAACGCGACGCTGACCGCTGGAACTGGCACGTTTCCCGCGACCTTCAAGACCGTGGGCAACCAGACCCTGACCGCCACCGATACCCTCACCGCCGCCATCACCGGAACCTCCGGCACGGTTGCCCTGAGTAGCGCGGCGGCCACTCACTTTGCGGTCACGGCTCCGGCCACCGCCACCGCCGGGACCGCGCTCAACGCCACGGTCACCGCGCGCGACGCCTACAACAACACCAGCACCGGCTACTCGGGCACGGTCCACATCACCAGCAGCGACGGAGCGGCGTTGTTGCCCGCGGACGCAACCTTGACGGGCGGAACCGGATCGCTGTCCGTAACCCTGAAGACGGCCGGCAGCCAGACCGTGACCGCCACCGATACGGTCACCGCATCCATCACCGGCATCTCCAGCGCCATCACGGTGGGCGGCGGGGCTCCAGCGCCATCACGGTGGGCGGCGGGGCGGCCACCCACCTGGCGGTCACGGCTCCCGCCACCGCCACCGCCGGAACCGCCATCAACGTCACCGTCACCGCGCAGGATGCGTATAACAACACCAGCTCGGGATACGCGGGCACGGTCCACATCACCTCGAGCGATACGGCCGCCGCCCTCCCGGCCAACGCCACCCTGACCAACGGAACCGGATCGCTGGCCGTAACCCTGAAGACCTCCGGCAGTCAGACCGTCATCGCCACCGATACGGTCACCGCCTCCATTACCGGAACCTCCGGCGCCATCGTGGTGGGCGGAGGTGCAGCCACCCACCTCTCCGTCACGGCGCCGGCGACCGCCGCCGCGGGGACCGCGTTCAACTTCACGGTGACGGCGCAGGATGCCAACAACAACACGGCCGCCGGCTACACCGGCACGGTGCATTTCACCTCGAGCGATGCCGCCGCGGTGCTGCCCGCGAATGCCACCCTCACTAACGGGACGGCGACCTTTTCCGCGACGCTCAAGACCGCCGGCAACTGGACCATTACGGGCACCGATACAGCCACCGCCTCCATCACCGGCGTCACCGGAGCCATCGCGGTAGCAGCGAGTGCGGCCACCCACTATGCCGTCGCAGCGCCCGCCACCGCCACCGCCGGAACGGCATTCAACTTCACCGTCACCGCGAAGGACGCTTACAACAATACCGCCCCCAGCTATGTGGGCACGGCTCACATTTCGAGCAGCGATACCGCCGCAACCCTGGGCGCGGATGCGGCCCTCACCAGCGGTGTGGGCACGTTTGCCGCGACCCTGAAGACCCCCGGCAGCCAGACCGTCGCCGCCACCGACACCGTCACCGCGTCGATTACCGGAACCTCCGCGGCCATCGCGGTGGGCGGCGGGGCAGCCACGCACTTCTCCATCACGGCTCCTTCGTCGGCCAGCGCCGGGACCGCCTTCAACTTCACGGTGACCGCGCTCGACGCGAGTAACAACACCAGCGCGGGCTACGCGGGCACGGTGCAATTCACCAGCAGCGATACCGCCGCGGTGCTCCCCGCGAATGCCAAGCTGACCAATGGAACCGGTGCGTTCTCCGCCGCGTTGAGGACCCTGGCCAGCCAAACCCTCACCGCCACCGATACCGTCACCGCCTCCATCACCGGCGCCTCTGGCGCCATCGCCGTGGCAGCCGGCCCGGCGGCCCACTTCGCCGTCTCCGTGCCCGCGTCCGCCGTCGCGGGAACCTCGTTCAACTTCACCGTCACAGCCCAGGATGCCGGCAACAATCCCATCGCGACATACGCCGGCACGGTACACTTCACCAGCAGCGATAGCGCCGCGGTCTTGCCTGCCAATACCACCTTGACCAATGGAACCGGTTCGTTCCCCGCGGTCCTGAAAACCGGCGGCAACCAGACCCTCACTGCGGCCGATACCGTCACGGCCACCATCGCCGGGACGTCCGCCGCCATCGCCGTAACCGGCGGAGTGGCCACCCGCCTGGCCGTCTCGGCGCCGGCGCTGGTCACCGCCGGTGCGGCCTTCGCCGTAACGGTCACCGCGCTGGACGCCTACAACAACACCAGTCCGGCCTACGCCGGCACGGTGCATTTCGCCGCCACCGACGCCCTCGCCGGCGTGCCGGCGGATTCCACCCTCACCAACGGCAAGGGAACCTTCACCGCGACCCTGAAAACCGCCGGCAGCCAGTCCCTCACCGCCACCGACACGGTCACCGCATCCATCGCCGGAACCTCCGCGGCCATCACCGCCGCCGGTGGCGCGGCCACGCATTTTGCCGTCTCCGCCCCGGCTTCGGCAGCTCCGGGGACGCCGTTCGGCTTCACCGTGACCGCGCTCGATGCCTACAACAATGTCAGCACCGGCTACGCGGGCACCATGCAATGCACCAGCAGCGATCCCGCCGCGGTCCTCCCCGCGAACTGGATGCTGAGCAACGGAACCGGTAGCTTCTCCGCCACCCTGAAGTCGCCCGGCAACCAGACCATCACCGCCACCGATACCGCCGCCGCATCCATCACCGGAAGCTCCGCCGCGATCGTGGTGGGAGGCGGCACGCTGGCCGTGGGCGCCAATCCCGGATGGGGAACCGGCGCCAGCCAGACCATGACCTTCACCTTCAGCGACCCGCGCGGGTGGCAGGACCTCGACGTGGTCAACGTTCTGATCGACAACTTCCTCGACGGCCGCAATGCCTGCTACCTGGCGTACAGCCGCACCGCTTCGGTCCTCTACCTGGTGAACGATTCGGGCAACGGCCTCCTGCCGGGCCTGGCTCTGAGTGGCTCCGGGACCCTCGGCAACAGTCAGTGCACGGTGACCGGAGCGGGATCGTCCGTCGCCGGCAGCGGGAACACCTTGACACTGACTTTGAACCTCAGTTTCACCGCGGGCTTCGCCGGCAACAAAGTGACTTACCTGGCGGCGCGGGACCTCGAGGGTGGCAACTCCGGCTGGCAAGCCCTGGGCACCTGGGGCGTCCCCGGCACGAACTGGAGCGGTCCCGAAGTGATGGGTACGAATCCGGCGCGCGCCACAGGCTCCGGCACCCAGATGTACACATTTACGTTTGCCGACACCAACGGCTGGCAGGATCTGGGAGTGGTGAACGTGCTGATCAACGATGACCTGGACGGGTATGATGCCTGCTACCTGGCATACAGCCGCGCAGCCAACATCCTCTACTTAGTGAATGATGCGGGCACCGCTCTCTTGCCGGGAGTGACGCTCGACGGATCGGCCAGCGCGAGCAATAGTCAGTGTAGTGTGTCGGGCGTGGCCAGCGGCAGCGGCAACACCCTCACCCTGATGCTGAACCTGACCTTCACTCCGTCGTTTACCGGCAACCGGCTGATCTATCTGGCCGCCCGCAGCAACGGCGACACTCTCAATTCCGGCTGGCAGGCAGTGGGATCGAGGACCGTGCAGTAAGGGCCTGCAATGAAATAATTGTGCCGACCGCTCCCTAACGGGGTGCCCTCTGGGCCCGGCTCCGATGCGCCTTCAGAGCCGCGACCGTTAGGGAGCGGTTGCCGCCGATTGAACTGGTTATTTCCTGACGGTGACTGAACTGGTTATTTCCTGACGGTGACTAACTAAACTAACGCCCTCACGCGAAAAACAGCCGCTGCGCGTTGCCGCCGCGGATCTTCGCCCGGTCGGCATCCGGGGCGAAGGCCAGCAGTTCTTCGAAGCGCCCCGATTGCGTGCGGTAGGCCGCCGCGGTGTTGCCCAGCATCCCCCAGATCATACGGTCCGGGCCGAACGCGCCGTGGATGCGCCGCGTGAGCTGGCCCAAGTCGCCCTTGTACTCCGGCCAATTCGAATACTTGAGGACCACGCGCGGCAGTCTGGCCAACTTGAGAACGTCCTGGTACTCCTGTTCGGTCCCCTGACCGGGACGGCCCATGTGATCGAGGATCACGATGGTCTCGGGGAACTGGGCCGCCAGAGCGTAGATGCCGGGGGCTTGCGACGGGATGAAGTGCATCTGGATGCCCAACCCCATCGCCGCGAGGGTCTTCCAGCACGCCCGCATGCGCGGGTCTTTCATGTCCCGATTGCGGATCGGGCCGCTCGCTTCGGGGGTCGCCGACATCTCGTGGATCCGCATGGCCACGATGCGACCGGGCCAGCGTTCGGTCAGCGCACGAAGGCGGCGCGGCGTGTCCTCGCGGAACGGATCGAACAGGCAGGTGCCCTTGAAATAGCCGGGCCGCGGCTCGTGCGCGAAACAGTATTC
>OMOG01000127.1:31420-31685 GCA_900290305.1 Candidatus Sulfopaludibacter sp. SbA4 | reverse complement strand
CGTTCTTCGACGGCATCCGCGAATTGATCGCCGGGGTACGGGCCACCGTCGCACGTGGTGTGGACCTGGTTCAAGTCCACACCAATTTCGAGATCGGCAGGCGCATTGTGGACGAGGAACAACGCGGCAAGAACCGGGCCGCTTACGGAAAAGAGATCATTCGGGAATTGGCGGATCAGCTAACCGCCGAGTTCGGTAACGGCTTCTCGCTCTCCAACCTTAAGTCGATGCGGCTCTTTTACTTACAGAACCAGCACCGAATTGG
>OMOG01000127.1:29480-31410 GCA_900290305.1 Candidatus Sulfopaludibacter sp. SbA4 | reverse complement strand
GAATTGGTCAGACAGTGTCTGGCCAATCGGCAATTTTCCAGACACTATCTGGAAAATCGGCCCCTTCTCCGCTGCGCCCGTTCACCCTGAGCTGGTCGCATTACGTCTTCCTCCTTCGCGTCAAGAACCCGAACGAGCGGAGTTTCTATGAGATAGAATCCAACGAACAGAACTGGACCGTCCGCGAGCTCAAACGCCAGTTCAACTCCGGCCTCTACGAGCGCCTTGCCCTCAGCCGCGACAAAGAGGGCATCCGCAGGCTCGCGCAAGAAGGGCAAAATCGTCGGCCAACCGGCCGATCTCCTCAAGGAACCCCTGGTTCTCGAGTTCCTCGGCCTGGACGAGCGGAGCCGCTATTCCGAGTCCGACCTCGAATCCGCCATCCTCGGCCAGATCGAGCGCTTTCTGCTGGAAATGGGCAAAGGCTTCCTCTTCGAGGCGCGCCAAAAGCGCTTCACCTTCGACGAAGAACACTTCTTCGTGGACCTGGTTTTCTATAACCGCCTGTTGCGCTGCTATGTCCTGCTCGATCTGAAAATCGGCAGGGTCACCCATCAGGATCTCGGGCAGATGCAGATGTACGTCAACTACTTCGACCGCTTCGTGAAAACCGCCGGCGAGAATTCCACCATCGGCATCCTGCTCTGCAAGCAGAAGAACAAGGCGCTGGTGGAAATCACCCTGCCCAAAGACGCCAACATCCACGCACGGGAGTATCAGTACCTGCCCGGCAAAGACGAGCTGCAGCAAAAACTCATGGAGTGGATTGGAGCGCGGGATGCCGGCGATGAATAGTCCAACCGCCGACGCTCAGGCCGCGAGTTATCATTTAGAGCAGCCATGAGCCGCGCAGCAGCACATCGACTACAGGAGGAACCATGCACCGATCTCTCTTACTGGCAGCCTTGTCATTGGCCGCCATCTTCGCCGCCGCAGCCTCGCCGCAGGCGCGCCGCGAACCCGCGCTAAACGACACGCTGCAATCTCCCGAGGTCTCTCCCGACCATCGCGTCACCTTCCGCATCTTCGCGCCCAAAGCCTTGGAAGTCACGCTCACCGGCGACTGGCTCGGCGCCACGGCACCGCCCAAATTGAGCAAGGACGAACGCGGCGTCTGGAGCGTCACCCTCGGGCCCTTCGAGCCCAGCATCTATATCTATAACTTCAATGTCGATGGCGTCGCCATACCCGACCCCATCAACCCGCGCATCAAGCTGCGCGCCCGCACATCCGCCAGCATGGTCGAGGTCAAGGACGATACTCCCGCCTTCTGGGAGCCCCGCGACGTGCCGCACGGCGCGGTCGAGATCAACTGGGAGAAGTCCAAAACCATCGCCGGCGAGACCCGCGCCATCTGGATCTACACGCCCCCGGACTACGCCAAAACCACGCGCCGCTATCCCGTGCTCTACCTGCTCCACGGCTCCAACGATACGGCTGCCGGCTGGACCATGGCCGGCTACGCCAACTTCGTGCTCGACAACCTGCTGGCCGCCGGCAAGGCCCTGCCCATGCTCGTGGTGATGCCCTTCGGCCACGCCACCGCCTTCGGCGTTCCCGTACCGCCGGGCGGAGTCACCAATGACGCCCTGTTCGAGGACTACCTCCTGAAGGACGTGATCCCCACCGTGGAAGCCCGCTACCGCGTGTCGCCGGGACGCGACAATCGCGCCATCGCCGGCCTTTCCATGGGCGGCGGCCAGTCGCTGCGCATCGGCCTGGGACACCTGGACCTCTTCAGCGCCGTGGCCTCCTTCTCCGGCGCCGTGCCCGCCGATTTTGAAACGCGCTTCGCCGCCCTGCTGAAGGACCCCCAAGGCGCCAACCAGAAGATCAAGACCTTGTGGATCGGCTGCGGGCAGCAGGATTCATTGTTCGGCCGTTCCCGGGGCCTGTCGGAATTGCTCACGAAGTATCAGGTGAAGCACAT
>OMOG01000127.1:28860-29470 GCA_900290305.1 Candidatus Sulfopaludibacter sp. SbA4 | reverse complement strand
GACGGCGTCCATAACTACACCGTGTGGCGGAAATATCTGGCGGAATACGCCCCCCTGTTGTTCCGCTAGCTGAGTGTGCCATGCTTTCCAGACCTCTAGACAGCCACTGATTCAGAATGCCTTGTGGGGCAGGATTCCATCCTGCGGGCCGATTTGCAATCGGCCCGCTTCGAGCCCCAAAGTTTCTGCCGCCAGAGACACTCCCTCCAGGGATCGTCCCCCACTCGTGTCGACGCTTGGCTATCTGTCTCGTTCGCGCATCGCCACCCGCCGCCGCCACTTGGCCCCCGAAATGGCCACCCGCGGCAGCGCCGCAGCGTGATGCCTCAGTCGCGACGCCACGAACGCCGCATACCGCAGTCCCTTGAGCGCGCGCCGGTGCCATCGCATTTCGCTCTCCGGAATGTGAACCGCGTCCACCGGACCGGGCAGGCGCTCCGGCAACAGCCGCCGCCGTACCACGCTCCACGCGTCTTTCCGCGACTCGAGCAGGCTCAGGTGCAGCCACAGCTCATCCTTTTGCGAGCGAAACAACCCGCCCGCCGGCGACAGCGCAAACTCGTCGAACCACTCCTGCGCCGCCCGCGGCAGCCGTTCCATCTCCCCCTCC
>OMOG01000127.1:0-28850 GCA_900290305.1 Candidatus Sulfopaludibacter sp. SbA4 | reverse complement strand
AGGAAACGGGCCACTTCGTACACGTGAAACGGGCGGCAGTTGCCGCGCAGCACGTGCTTGAGCGCGTGCAGCGACGCATAGGCCAGCGAGTCGGCCGGCGACAGCACGGACATCGCCCGCCCGGCAATCCTCCGCGACACCCGCCGCTTCCAGAATCCATCCGCATCGGGCGCCGCCAGCCGCTCCACGCGATCGTTCCAGAACTGGAAGTGCAGCTCGATGCCCACCGGAATTTCGGGATCGAAGAAATCCCCGCGCCACTGCCACCCGCTCTTGCGAATCAGCGGTGGAAGGTGATCGGTAGGGAAGTCCTCCATCTTGTCCATCGATTCGTACCCCAGTGCCAGAATCGCATCCCGCGCCGCGTACAGGCCCCCACCCGGAACGTCCGGAACGAAGAGATCCACGTCGCACTGGGTCCGGTCTTCCTTCTGCGACCCGAAGTCGGGGCAGTGCGCCAGACCCTTCAAGGCCAGGAACTCGATTCCGGCGGCGTCCAGTGTCGCGGCCAGATCCCGATACAATTCCTCCAGCCGTGCGAGACGTTCCAGGTTGCGCGCCGCGTTCCCATCCGTGCGCTCGCGGACCCAACTGGGCATCGCATCGCGGACCATGCGCCGCAGCGACAGCGTGAGCTGCCAGCGGTCCGAGAACTCCAGCGCCTCGCGCCACTGCGCATCGGTAAGCGCCCTCAGCGTGTCCGTTCGGGGCTCCGAAAGATGCAGGGCGCCCAGCACTGCGGCGGGGCCGCGCGGAATCCCGGCGTAATCCGGCCAGGGATTGGAGAAGCCGCTAGCCTCACGAGGCGCCGCTATTGAGGTTCTCGGCACGTCAATTTCGCCAGCAGTTCCACCGCTTCCTCCAGCGTGTCGTAGCGCATGCGGTAGGCCGGCATCCCGGTGATTCTGCGGATCGCCTTCTCGTGACGCGCCAGCACCTCGTCCCCATACGCCGGCCCTTCCTCGAGCAAACGGTCCAGCACCTCCGCCGCCGGCATGGGCTCCCCGTGTGCGGGCACGCCCTGGCCGCGCTCCAGGAAAACCACCGTATCGATGGTGCAGTGCGAAGCCGTGCGGATCTGCGGAAGCTGTCCCAGCGCGACCTCCATCCCCATCTTTCCGCCGGGACGTGCCCCGGCCGCTTGTCCCGCCAGCTCCGGAAACAACTCCGGGGCGTCCAGGCGGAACCGCGCCTGGTGCGGCTTGCCGATTCCCACCCGGTCGTCCGACTCCGGCAGCAGCATGATCGTATCGTCCCCGATGAACGTCCACCCGGCGCGCGCGCACGCGTAGGCCAGCGTGCTCTTGCCCGCTCCCGATACCCCGCACAGCAGAACGCCCGAGCCGTGCCGCGCCACGCATGCCCCGTGCACCGGAACCACGTGCCTCTGCGCCAGCATCATGTATACCAGGGCTTCCAGGAAGTGCCAGCGGAACCCCGCGTGGTCCGCGGCGGTCTTCGCCGAAACGCAACAGAAGCCGAACATCGACTGCGGATCGAAGACCGCCAGGTTGTCGCGGTCCGCCACGATCGAAAACAGGTGGCCCTGCGCCCGGAATACCGGCTCCGGCGCCGCTTCCCCCTGCTCCTGAACGGTGACCCGCAATTCGAGCGGCGGGCCTTCGAACTCCGCGCGGAACGGTCCCCACGCTTCCGCCGCGGCCTCCACCACGTCGCGCGAATTGGTGGCGAGTTCCAGCCGGAATCCCAGCGGATAAAAGGTCGCCGATAAGGAAAGCTCGACGTTGCGCAGCAAGGCGTCGACGCGTTGGCCGGCCACGGCCCCAAGGTTGCTCACCTTACCATCATAGAAGAACTTGTACTTTCACATAGGTAAATCCACTCGGACCACTGTGTGGCGCCGCCCCTTCCAGGAGTAAGCTGAGGACATGCGGGCGGCGATCGTTCACTACTGGCTGCTGAACCACCGCGGCGGGGAAAAGGTCCTCGACGCCATCTGCCGCATTCTTCCCGAGGCCGACATCTTCACCCTCTTCTGCGATCCCGAGATGCTCAGCCCCACTCTCCGCCGCCACAAGATCGTGACGTCCTTCCTCAATCCCCTGCGCCGCGGCTACCGCTCCCTGCTGCCCCTCATGCCTTTGGCGCTCGAAAGCTTCGACCTGCGCGGCTACGACCTGGTGGTGAGCAGCGAGTCCGGCCCAGCCAAAGGCGTGATGACGCCCGCTTCCGCCCGCCATCTCTGCTACTGCCACACTCCCATGCGCTATCTGTGGGACCTCTATCCGGCCTATCGCGCCGATTTCACGGCGTCCCGCTGGAAACGCGCCGCCATGGTGCCGCTCACGAATTATCTGCGCCTCTGGGACTTCGCCTCCGCCGCGCGCGTCGACCATTTCGTCGCCAACAGCCAGAACGTCCGCCGCCGCATCTGGAAAACCTACCGCCGCGCAGCCGAGGTGATTCATCCGCCGGTGGATGTCGAGTCGTTCTACTGGAAGCCGCCCGAAGACTACTTTCTGATCGTGTCCGAGCTCGTCCCCTACAAGCGCGTCGATCTCGCCGTCCGCCTGTTCTCGCGCACCGGGCGCCGCCTCGTGATCGCCGGATCCGGCCCCGAGTACCGCACCTTGCGCAAGATCGCGGCGGGCAACGTCGAATTCCTGGGCCGCGCGAGCGATAGCGATCTGCGAGAGCTGTACGCCCGCTGCCGCGCGTTCCTCTTGCCCGGCGAAGAAGATTTCGGCATCACCCCCGTCGAAGCCCTGGCCAGCGGCAAACCGGTGATCGCCCTGGCCCGCGGCGGCGCCCTCGAGACGGTCCCTCCATTCGGCGGCGTATTCTTCGACGCGCCGTCGGAGGACCACTTGAGCGCCGCCATCGCCGCCTTCGAAAACCTGGAGCGCGACATTTCGCCGGCCGACCTCCAGGCCCATGTGCGCGGCTTCTCCGAAGCCGGGTTTACGCGCAAATTCACAGCGGCGCTGGCCCGCGTGATCGAATCCGATGGGCCCGTGCCCCATACTCATTCCGAGAATGTCCTTGAAGACGGACTATGAAACGCTTCGAGGTGGGGCAGGCGGGGTACCCTCTGGGTCCGCCTGCCAACCGATTTTTCCCAGCATCCCGCCCGTCGTCTTGATGATCAATTCCAGCAGAACCCCGCGCGCTGTAGCGCAGTCAAGGGCGACGTGCCGACTTGTGGGGACTAATACGCCGACACTGTGCATTCCGACGCACCGGGGGGGTTAGGATGGGCGTATGACAACCACGCCAGGGTTGGATATCGGGCTCTTCAGCAAGCGCACAATCCTGACCGGGGCGGATGCGAAACTGGGGCGGGCAGTTGGCTAGTGAAATATGGCAGGACCTGATGAGCAATCGCGCAATACAGGACCGCGCCCCAGTGCGTCAGTTGCTGCTCGAAGAACGCTCTTTCGAGGCCGCCCTCGGCAGATTGCAGGCTGCACCGTTCAATGCCGAGGACCGCCAGACATTCGAGCGCGCGCTGATGGACGCGTTCGTTGCCATGGATGCCGAGATCGCGCATCCGGCTCACGACCCTCGGATCAACATCTACAAAGTTCAAGACCTGCTGTTCCGTTTCTGGGGACAACGTGGCGACCGGGTTAATGCCGGCTACATGTTCACCCTCAATCAGGATCTCTGGCCGGAACGGCACCTCTACAACGAGCATGCGATTGGCGCCGCCGCCCCAACGCTGCCCGGGCTGCAGCGCCGCGCCAATCAAAGGCTCTTCACAACGGATCTCGGGTGCTACAGTGATCGCTTCATCATGCAGCCACTTTCAAACGTATCGGGGCCTCTGCAACTAAGGGGCGCTTTCAACGTCGTTAAGCTGCACGGGTCATTCAACTGGCGGACACCGGACGGACGGAACGCGATCGTAATCGGAACCGACAAAACCTCCCAGATCGCTGCGTTTCCGTTGCTGGCGGCCTACTGGCAGATCTTCACGGCCGTGCTGCAGGCAGGGGACGTACGTTTGATGATCGTCGGTTATGGTTTCGGAGACGAGCACGTCAATGCCGTGATCGCTGATGCGTCCGAGAACCACGGACTTCGTCTGTTCATCTGGGACACGGCTCCCAGCCTGATGGACCGCGTGCGGGCGGCAGCGCATGGCCCCCGGATCTGGAAGGGCGTGCTAAGCACGGCGAGCCGGCCCATGATCGAGGTGTTCCCGAGCAACCAGGCAGAAACGGCAGAGTACCGACGCATTCTCGCAACGTTGTTTGGATAGGGCCGCGATCTGACGCACGAATGGATGGGCTTGTAAATGGGTTTCTGGAGGATCATATCGTGCGTGACAACCAGGAAACGAAAATTGTGCGCCCTAACGCTCGGCGTCAGGGAACCGCCTGCGAAGGTACGCAAACACCGGTTCCGGCATGTCGCCGAGCATAGGTATCAGATGCATCGAGAAGTAGTCCCGACCGTCTTTGAGCCTCGCCCGCGTTCGGACGTACTCTAGCCCCGACCGGTCGCTTAAGCGGTCGAGACGGAGTTCCTGCAGTTCTTCTGGCAAGATGCCGCTCGGTGAATATGCGATCGGCGCGTCAGCCACCGCGCCGGCATAGAGGTACACGAACCGGAGCCAGTCATCGGTATCCTCCACGAGCCACGTTGGTAACCCGTGCTCTTGGAGGAAGGAGGCGAGCTCGCGACGGAACTTATGAAGAGCGACAAAGTTCCTGAAATACTCCGAGGCGAAGAAATCCTCCAGTTCCATGCCGTCCCGAAAGTCGAATGCCTTGAAGAACAGTCCGATCGTGAACTTGTCGCGCGTGAGCTCATTGTGAACGGCCCACGTGCAGAAGAGGTTGACGATGCTCCAAACATGCGGGTTCTTCTTGCGATCGGAATCGATGGTCTTCCGGATCTGAACGAGGAGGTTCACAGCCCACGATTCGTCGAAGACGGGATTCGCCAGGAGACCGTGCAGTTTCGTCATAAGGGGTCTACCGCCGATCTCTCTCAAAATCCCCAACCGCCATCTGGGAAGCCAAGGCGCGGCTCTTCTCGTACCGTCAGGCACTCTTCCAGAGCCGACGGCGGGCCGAACCTCCGGCATATTGGGTAACAGAGTTCGCCAGATCAACGCGAGCGCCGGCGTTTGGAGGCGCTTGCTGTTTGGGCAGCTTCGGCCAACACCCGGAGAGCGCGGTTGACCGCCTCGCTATCGGGAAACATGTTGGCGAGGTCGGGCTCAATCAGCACCAGGTTCGTCCCGGCCGTCGCCCGGCGATAGTATTTGCCTCGAACGCCGCCCGCCAACTTCGAAAGATCATATTCCTTTCGCATTTCATTCACCGCGTTTAGCCGCCGATTCCTTCCTCACTGCCTTCGCTCGGTCCGTGTTGCCGGGCGCGCCCCAATGATCCGAATTCGCTCCCCACGCTCACAGTGGGAAACGAAGACCAGGTCCTTTTTCATTGTATAGCCCAGGGTGACCTCCCGGCGCTCGTCCAACGAATGTTCAGGGTCCGGATACGTGATCGCAAGCGGGTCAAAGAACACCGGCGACGCATCCTCAAATGTTACACCACGCTTCTTGAAGTTCGCCGCCGCTTTTCGAGCGTCCCACTCAAACGTCACGCCACCCAAGTGTAGACGCACCGTTCTCGCGCGTGCCCAGGCAAAGCGCCGGGCTGGTCCGCGTTGCGCCGGAACCATCGATTAGGACCAACAACCGCACCAAGGTCCGGCGATCCCGATCCATCCGGACGATAACCGCCAAACCGCCAACTCAGCGGCGAAATCGCCCGGTGCGCGGCCATTCGGTGACGATAAAATGGGAGTATGGTGCTCAGCGCACAGGAAGAATCGCTAATCAGTGTGGTCCGGGCGCTTCCGCCAGAAGAAGCTGTGAAGGTCCTGAATTGGGCCCGTCAACTTGCTGATCTTGCCCGCGGGCGCGCGGTCGAGTGGTCCGATTCCTGGACTGACGAGGATCTCGCCGAAGCAACCGCGGCCGCTGTACAGCGCTTCGAAGATCAGGAACGGGAAGACCGTTGAAACCCGGAGACGTCGTTGTGGGAGCATTTCCCGGCGCGCAGACGACAAAGACTCGCCCCGCAGTCGTGCTCTCGACGGAAGACTACCATCGACATAGGCCCGATGTGGTGGTGGGTCTGATCACGACACAGGCTCCGAAGCCGTTGGCCCCGACCGACTGCGCGTTGCGTGATTGGAAGCAAGCTGGGCTACATGCGGCGTCGTACTTCAGGCTATTTCCCGTCACCCTGCCCCAGCGCGAGGTGCGGTTGATCGGAAGACTCTCCGATTCGGACTGGGAGTCGGTGTTGGCGTGCTTTAGGGCTGGGCTTGTCGGCGAATAGGTCCCTGCCACTGATCGCAGCCCCGTCCCTCCACCAGGCCGGAGTTCCGTCGGTGAACCATTCGGACGCGTAAGTCGCCATCCTGTAGAAGTGTCGCTGGCCTGAAGCTCCCGCGAAACGCTCTTGCGTCCGCCGATCAACCCGGATTCATCGTCAGCGAATCGGACAACCAGCCGAGTTCTCTCAAAATCCCCCCAAAACGGCCATCTGGGAAGCCAAGGCGCGGCTCTTCTCGTACCGTCAGGCACTCTCCAGAGCCGCCGGCGGGCCGAACTTCCGGCGTATCGGGTAACAGAGCTCGTCAGATTAACACGAGCGCCGGCGTTTGGAGGCGCTTGCTGTTTGGGCAGCTTCGGCCAACACGCGGAGAGCGCGGTTGACCGCCTCGCTATCGGGAAACATGTTGGCGAGGTCGGGCTCATTCAGCACCAGGTTCGTCCCGGCCGTCGCCCGGCGATAGTATTTGCCTCGAACGCCGCCCGCCAACTTCGAAAGATCATATTCCTTTCGCATGTCATCACCGCGTTTAGCCGCCGATTCCTTCCTCATACTGCCTTCGCTCGGTCCGTGTTGCCGGGCGCGCCCCAATGATCCGAATTCGCTCCCTACGCTCACAGTGGGAAACGAAGGCCATGTCCGTTTTGTATAGCCCAGGGTGACCTCCCGGCGCTCGCCCAACGAATGGTCAGGGTCCGGATACGTGATCGCAAGCGGGTCAAAGAAACACCGGCGACGCATCCTCAAAGGTTACCCACGCTTCTTGAAGTTCGCCGCCGCTTTCGAGCGTCCCACTCAAACGTCACGCCACCCAGGTGTAACGCACCGTTCTCGCGCGTGCCCAGGCAAAGCGCCGGGCTGCCCCGCCTCGCTCAACTCGAACTGGCCCTGGAAACGGCGTTCGAGGAGCCCCCTGGATTAGTCTCCACCAAGTAGGCTTGCGTTCAGCGAGTCATCCCAGGACCCGCCTGCTGCAGTTCATCGCGCTGGCTGGCAACCTGAGCATACATGGCATCCGGTGCGAGATCAATCTCACCGGGCCACGCGATGGCGCCATAATCAATGAAGACCTGCTCGAAGAACTGCTGATCGCGCAACGGCGCGAGTGCACCAGTCAGTCCCTCCGGCCGCAACCGGACACGCCCCGCTACTCCGTCTTTGAATCGAACAAAGAGGCAGTAGTGCGGCTCTGGTTTCACTTCAACTACGTCCCAATACATCGAACAGATACTCCGTTCATGCCGGCGGCTCAATTTTCGTCGGCTCTGTGTTCTCGCCGCAGAACCGCCAGTCTTTCAACAATTCCTCTCTATGTATCATCGCCATTCCTGGAGCAGACTGATTGTCGGCATTCGCGATGCTGATTCTACCACCTCACAGGGATTACTCCCCGCAAGTCGGCATCGCCCTGGGAGACCCCAAGCCAAGATCGCTTTTTGACGTAGGACACTGGACCGTTCCGGAGTCACACGACTGTGAGGCCGCCAGGAAGGAATCCGGATCGATCGCCGCCTGCTTGAGAATGGCCCGGAGTTGTACCAGATTTCATACCCGCGGCCTCGCGGTCAAACTGGAATCCGAACACCTTCAGCTTTCGCACGATTTCGCGATACCGGAAGCCTGCGAGACGGCCCACCTCAGGCGGCCACGACGATCGTGTAATCGCGCCGCTCGGAGACGGACGTAAGCGCGGTCGAGCCACCGCGCGATATCCAGGGCTTCGGCAACGCTACGGCCTTCCGCCACCAGCCCCACCCCCCACCGATCGCGTATTAATGCCCCAACAACACCCTGAATCCGCCCCTCCAAAAAACACGGTCACAGCGGAACCAACTTTATTTTTGCTATTTTTCACTCATTCTTTTGCTGATTCTAAAGCCACTTACTCCCCCCACCCGGCGCCGCACCACCCTGTCGGCGCAAGTCTGTCTGCTAGAGTTAAATCAGGAAGAGATTTGAGCCCCGCGTGGCGCGCGCAGCCGGAACGCCAGCGGGCGCAGTCGCCCCAGCCATCCGGACCGGAACGAACCCAAACCGCTCAATTCTGAGCGGTTCGCTCGGTAAGTTGTTGATTCTAAAATAAACCAACCGCTCATTTTGAGCGGTTTTCCTTTTTGGGGAAAAGCACCTATGGAACTGATCAAGACCGACCGTCAGAGACTTCGCCTTCGCGAGCATTCGGGTGACGCAAATTGTAAAAACGACCCTCAATTTGCGTCACCCGATTTCAATCCGTCTCCACAACCCACAGAAACAGAGGAGGTTACAGCGCGTTGAAAAACAAACTGACACACCGGCAAATTTTGCGTCACCCGGCCCCCCGGCCCATGGCCCACTCTTCGGGGGGCGCAAATTGTAAAAATGACCCTCGATTTGCGCCCCCCAATTTCGACCCCTCTCCGCAACCCACAGCAACAGAAGAGGTTAAAACGTCATGAAAAATAAAGTGACACACCCGCAGAACTTGCGCCCCCCTGGCCCCGTTCCCCCGGCCTGCTACCATAGAATCCATGACCCCCAACCAGCCTCCCGCACCCAAACTGCCGATTTCCGGCGTCAAAAACCTGATCGCCGTCGGCTCCGGGAAAGGCGGCGTCGGGAAAACCACGGTGTCGGTCAATCTGGCAGTTGGCCTCGCCGCTTTGGGATACAAGGCCGGCCTCATGGATGCCGACGTCTACGGTCCCAACGTGCCGCTGATGATGGGGATCAACCGCACCCCCATGGCCTTCGGCGAGCGCATCCAGCCGCTCGACCAGTACGGCGTCAAGCTGATGTCGATGGGCTTTCTCAATCCCGGCGACAAGCCCCTCGTGTGGCGCGGCCCGATGCTGCACAGCGTCATCCAGCAGTTCCTGCGCGGCGTGGATTGGGGCGATCTCGACTACCTCATCATCGACCTGCCGCCCGGCACCGGCGATGTCCAGCTCTCCCTCATTCAGACCGCGCCCATCACCGGCGCCATCGTGGTCACCACCCCTTCGGATGTTTCGCTCGAAGACGCGCGCAAGGCCGTCTTCATGTTTCACCAGGTGCGCGTGCCGATCCTGGGGATGGTGGAAAACATGAGCTTTCTCAATTGCCCCCACTGCCACGAGCGCATCGACGTCTTCAGCCACGGCGGAGGCCGGCGCACCGCCAACGAGATGGGCGTACACTTCCTCGCCGAATTACCGCTCGACCCGCAGATCCGCATCGGCGGCGACACCGGCAAGCCCATCGTCCTGCGCAAGGGCGAAAGCGAGCCGTTCCTGGAACTGGCGCGCAACACCGTCGCGCGGTCCGAAGAAGTGTCCAAAGAGAAAGGACCGAACATCGAGATCAGCGACTAAGGTGGGGCACAGGCGCTTCCGCCTGCCAAGCCCGCTTCTCACCTCCGATCGGAGCCCCGGCCGTGACTCGCCCTTGGCGAGCGAGGGAGGGGTTTTCTCAGCGCTCTCCGCTTCCTCAGCGCTCTCAGGTTTTGACTTTGCTTTTCTCCGCGTCTTCCTCAGCGTCCTCCGCGCCTCCGCGGTGAGATCTTGTTTCTTAGCGCGGAGGCGCGGCCCCCGACGAAGGCGTCGGTTTGCCGTCCACCGTGCCTGGCTCCATGATCTCCGTGCGCGTGCCATCCGGATCGTACAAATTGACCTGGCGCTTCTGGTTCACGCCGACCTTGGACTCGATGGTACGCGTATACATCTTCCGGTACGGCTTGGCATCGAGCGCCGCGACACTGGCGGCAACGTCGGACACTTCCAGGCAAAGATGATGCGCCGTGCCGCGGCGGTCCGGGGCGGGCGCGTCCTTAAACAGCATCAGCTCGATATAGTCGTCGCCGTCCGGCACCTTCAGGTTGACCCACGACAACTCAGTGCCCGTAGAGCTGCCGCGCCAGAATTCACGGAAGCCCAGCACCTCGGTGTAGAATTTCATCTCGGCGTCGAACCCGGTCACGATGATGCCGACGTGCATCATGTGTTTCGATATCCGAGTATCGGGCAGGTGTTTGCCGCGCTCCCGCACCGTCCATCCGTCCGGCTCGTACTGCACGATCTCCACGGTGTGG
This sequence comes from Candidatus Sulfopaludibacter sp. SbA4, assembly GCA_900290305.1. GTDB lineage: Bacteria > Acidobacteriota > Terriglobia > Bryobacterales > Bryobacteraceae > OMOG01. The sequence goes on along the minus strand of OMOG01000127.1, from coordinate 18,482 downwards.
CCTTCCGGGTCCTTGATGTTGAAATTGGAGTTGCCGATGCGGCCCTTGGGCACCGTGTTGGGCACCTTTACGCCGCGCGATGCCAGGTAGACGCGCATGGCTTCGGCATTGTCGGTCTCGATGGAGATGTGATTGAGGCGGTCGGTGTGCGGCGCGGTTTCGGGAAACAGCTCGATGTACTGGCGTTCGTTGATCTTGAAGAACGTCATGGCCGGCGTGCCATCGGGTTTGGGCAGCGAATACGGCTCTTCAAGGCCCAGAAAGTCGCGGTAGAAAGCGCGCGACTTCTCGAAATCGCTGGCGTAGATGGCGATGTGGGCCACCCCGCTAATGCGCGGCCGGGGCACATCCTGCGCCGCGGCGAGCGTTGCCGCGGCCAGCATCACGCCGAGCCACCTCATCGTCCCGCTCCGGCCGCCGGCAGAGGTTCGTAGATCACGTACGCGAAGCGCTTGGAATCGGGCGACCAGGAGTTGACGTTGATCGTTCCCTGGCCGCCGAAGAAGGTAGTCACTACCTCGATCTTCGGCGTCTTCGCCAGCCGCGCGCCGGGCATCGGCATCATGCGGAGCTGCGTGCCCGGCAGCTTGTCGTTGTGGTTGGCGGTGCCCTTGGCGAACGAGAGGAACAGCAGCCACTTGCTATCCGGCGAGGGATGCGGGAACCAGTCCTCCAGCTCGTCGCTAGTCACCTGCTCGGCCTTCTGGTCGGCGGGGCCCGCGCCATCGGCCGGTATACGCCAGACGTCCCAACCGCCGGAGCGGTCGGAGTTGAAGTAGATCCATTTGCCGTCCGGCGAATAGTCGGGGCCGTCGTCGTAGCCGGGGTTGGAGTCGAGCTGCAGCGATTCGCCGCCGGCGGCTGGAATGCGGAAGATATCGTAGTTGGCGGGCGCGCCATTGGCTCCCGGATGCTGGTGCACGTAGGCCAGATATTTTCCGTCCGGAGACCAGCCGTGGAAATAGCTGGGCGTCTCGCTCACCATCAGCCGGACATTCGATCCATCCGCGTTGGCCAGGTAAACCTGCGAGCCGCGCGAGGTCGCCGACGACGCCGAGAACGCGATCTGCTTGCCGTCGGGCGAAGGCGCATGGTCGTTGTTGAGCCGCAGCGACGTGTCGATGTTGACGGCTTCGGGTGTGGCATTCGCGCCGTCCACCGGGATGCGGTAGAGGCGGCCGCCCGAGTTGGTCAAAAGGTACTTGCCGTCGGGAGACCAGTTGGGCGCTTCGAAAACCGTGTCGGCCTGGTAGAGCATGCGGGTCGACTTGTCGCGGATGTCGAAGATCGTGATCTTGCTGCTGTAGCGTGGCTGCGGCGGGCGGGCCGGGGGCAGCGTCTGCACGGCGACGTTGGAGAAGACCGCCGTTTCGAGCACGTTAGCGTTGTGCGAGCAAACGGCCAGCCCAATGTAGACCGGATCGTGCAGAGTGACCGTGGCGGGCCCGGTGGTGGTGAGTTGCCCGCCCGTCTTTCCGGCCAGCATGGTGAAGCGGTCGCCGCGGCGTTCGATGCGGATGTGGACCGGCGCCGTGAGGTCGCTCTTGGCCTCCTGTTTCGTTTCCAGGGTCTGGGCGGCGGCAGTGGGGCGGTATTGCAGCGAGGTCAACCCATCGCCGTGCAAGGCCACGTCGGCATAGGCGGAGTCGGGGTCGAGGCTCTGGCGGATCATGAGCGCCGCCTTGCGATGGGCCACCGCGCCCGTGCCGATGAAATGCACGTCGGCGGTGAGCGCCACGTCGCCCGACATTTTCTTCCAGACGAATTGGAAGGCGTCGGCCGCGGCCCACATGTTGTCGCCGCCGCCGGTCACTTTGTATTCGCTCTTGCCGTCGAACTCGACCTTGCCCTTTTGCGGCGTCACGCCCACGTCGGTGTTGGATTCGAAGGGCCCGAGATTTTCGGCGCCGCCGATCGCCGCCAGGCAACAAACGGCCAGCAGGCGAAATGAGCTTTTGGTATTCATATGGTCACTTGGCCGCCCAGTAGGCCGGGTGGCCGACGTATGTCTCGTTTTCCAGATTCGCCAGGATGGCGCGGCGCATCGCGTGGACGTCCACTTCACCCTGCTCCTGATAGAGCACCTTGCCGCCCGGCGCGAGCACGATGGTGAACGGCAGACCGGCGTCCCACTTGGCGTCGAATGCCGCCTGCAGGGCGTAGGTATCGTCGGATGCGAATTGCAGGTTGCGGCTGGAAGCGTGCTGCGCCTGAAGGGTCTTGATGACGCCGGTCTTTTCGTCCGGATAGTTGCTGGAGATGGTCACCAGGTCGAAGTCGCGGCGGCGGAACATCCGCCACGTCTCTTCGAGCGCCGGGAATTCGGTGATGCACGGCCCGCACCACGTGGCCCAGAAGTTGATGAGCAGCACTTTGCCGGTGGGGTTGGAGCGCAGCTTCTTGAGATCTTCCGCCGAAACCATCTCCACGTTCACCGGCTCGGCCTCGATCTTCTTCAGCTCCTGCACCTGGCTGTCGATTTTGGATTTCCACTTGGTGGAGCAGCCGAACGCCGGAGTGTGGGCGACCGCCACGGGTTGTCCGGCCAGCATGGCATCGAGCGCCAGCCGGGCGTCCTGGATCTTCACCAGCGATTCGCGCTGGGCATTGTCGATGCGCCCTTCGTAGCGCAGCATGCGCTCTTTGTCGAAGATGAAAACGTGGGGCGTGGCTTGCGCGCCGTAGGCCTGGGTTACGGACTGCGTCTCGCCATCGTAGAGATACGGGAAATTAAAGTGGCGATAAGCGGCACGGATCTTCATCTCTTCCACGCTGTCGCTCACGTCGGTGTAGCCCAGCTCGGATAGGGTGATGGCCTTGGGGTCGTTGGGATTGATTCCCACGAATCCGACGCCCTTGCTCTGGTAATCCTCCACGAGCTTCTTCATGCGGCCCTCGTAGAGCTGCGAGGTGGGGCAGTGGTTGCAGAGGAACATCACCACCAGGATGGGGTCCTGGTACTCGCTGAGCTTGTGGATCTTGTCGTCTATGCCCGGGAGCGAAAAATCCGGGGCCGGCGAGCCGACCGCCAGCGTCGGATGCATGTTGTTGACGCGCGGCGTAAGCCGCGGTTCCTGAGCGAACGCCGCCAGGCAAAAGGCCAAAAGGGAAAGGACCGTTGAAACCTTCATGAAGCTACTCCTCGATCAAGATCATGATATACCCGTACGCAGGCGAGCATGCGCCGGTCCCACGGGGGCGTCCGAGGAGTACGATGGTGTCAGTGCGAGCGGGATGATGGAAAACTCAGGGATCGCTCAGGAGAAGGCTCTCAAGATCAATCTGGATGGCGTGAGATACGGCACGTTTGCGGAAATCGGAGCCGGCCAGGAAGTTGCCCGTTGGTTTTTTCACGTTGGCAAAGCGTCGTCGACGGTTGCCAGATCGATTTCCGCTTACGATATGGCCATCAGCGACAGCCTGTACGGGGCGACACAGCACTACGTGAGCCGCGCACGGCTGGAGGCGATGCTGGATCGCGAGTTCGGGCAGCTCGTCGAACAACTGGACGGCAAGCGAGGGGAACGAAACGCGTTCTTCGTGTTCGCCGACACAGCGGCTACGCATGGCTCATCCCGTTCCTCCGGGGGGCACGGGTGGCTCGGAGTCCGGTTCCAGGATCAACCCAGGGCGAAGCCTTCCGAGGTCATCATTCACATTGAAATGCTGGATGCCTTTACGGCGCGGCAGCAGGAGGCCGCAGGCCTGGCCGGAGTAAATCTCATTTACGGCGCGTTTACCCTGCACCAGGATCCGGCCGCCTTGATTCGGAGTCTCATGGACGGGCTCGATCGCCGCAGGATCGAGATCGACATGATCAAGTTCTCGGGTCCCGCGTTCAGCGGCGTGGACAATCGGTTGATGAGCCTGCAACTCGTGGAACTGGGGCTTACGGATGCGGCCTTGTTCACCGCCGACGGGGAGGTGGTGCAACCGTCCGAGGTCCTCCACAACCGGCCCGTGCTCATCGAGCGTGGCAGTTTTCGGCCTGTGACGAATGTTACTCTGAGCCTGCTGGACGCGGCCTTGCGGCAACTCCAGCAGGATTTCGGTGGCGCTCCCGAGGAGCGGGCCGTGCTCATGGAGATGACGCTCAAGAATTTGATGTCGGGCGAAGCGATCGATCATCGGGATTTCCTGGCTCGCGCCGGCATACTTGGCGCGCTCGGGAAGACGGTCATGATTTCGAGCTATACAAGGTTCGACCGTGTCACCACCTACTTGCGCCAGTACACACAGAATTGTATCGGCATGGCGGCCGGCATTCCGACGCTCCGCGCGATCTTCGACGAGCAGTATTACGAGGAACTGGAAGGCGGAATCCTGGAGGGTCTGGGCAGACTCTTCAGCGGATCGGTCAAGCTGTTGGCCTATCCGACTGTCTCAGCGGCAGGAGAATTGGAGACCGCCGACACGATCGCAGTCGGGCCAAAATTGAAACACTTGTACGCGCACCTGTTCGAGAACGGTTTTATCGAGTCCGTGCGGCAACTCTCCACCGAGCAGCTCCACATCAATCCCGGCGAGGTGCTGGGGAAGATTCAATCGGGAGACGCGACGTGGGTGGACTTCGTGCCAGCCGAAGCGGCAGCCCTCATTCGGCGCGACGGATTGTTCGGCTACCGGTGTGCGTCACAGTGACCCGGTAGGATTCCCACCGTGTCCCGGCGCCTCTATTACTGCGACCATTACGCGATCCCGCTGCCGGCGGGTCACAAGTTTCCGGCAGAAAAGTACGCGCTGCTGCGCGCGCTGCTCGCCGGCGACGGATTCTACGAATTGCTGCCCGCGCCGTTGGCCGATCCTTCCACCATCGAGCTGGCGCACGATCCCGAATACGTCCACGGGATTCTGAACGGCACGGTCAATCCGCGAATCATGCGGCGCATCGGGTTTCCTTGGTCGGAGCAACTGGTGCGCCGCACTCTCGCTTCGGTCGGGGGAACTCTGGCGGCCGCGGAGGATGCACTGGCCACGGGGTTCGGCGGAAACCTGGCGGGCGGCACGCATCACGCTTTTCGCGCCGAAGGCTCGGGCTTCTGCGTGTTCAACGACCTGGCAGTGGCCATTCTGTCTCTGCGCCGGCAACAGCGCATCGGCCGCGCCGCGGTGATCGATCTCGACGTGCACCAAGGCGATGGCACCGCGGGCATCTTCGCCGCCGATCCCTTGGTGCTCACCGTCTCGCTGCACGGAGAGAACAACTTTCCGTTCCGCAAGCAGCAGAGCAGGATCGATATCGGGCTGTGCGACGGTACACGTGACGAAGAATACATCGGCCGCGTGCGTGAGGTATTGCCCTTGGTCCGCGAATTCCGGCCGGAGATTCTGCTTTACCAATCCGGTGTGGACGGACTTGCGGGCGACCGCCTGGGGCGCTTGAGGCTCTCGCCGGACGGGCTCAAGGAGCGCGACCGGATGGTCTTCGAATTCACCAAATCATCGGGAATTCCGATCGTGGTCACGCTCGGCGGGGGTTATGCGGAACCGATCGAGCGCACGGCCGAGGCACATGCCAACACGTTCCGCGCAGCCGCTGCGGTGTTGTAGTGGCACAGGCATTCTTGCCTGTGTTGTTTTCTGACGGGAAACCCCATCGGGAAACCTCGGGCCCCAGGGCAACGTCTCACAAAATGTAGAGGCTTCTGACGAGTGGTACCGCGGGACATCAGGTCCCCTGCGGGCCAACCGGCGGGTGTTATCCTCCGAGCGCCCGCCGGTCCTTTACCATAAACGGGCGGCTACTGGAAATAAAGCACGTCCGCCCTCACATGTGCATCCTTAGTCTCCAGGCACGGCCCGCACGTGAAGCGGTAGCCCGCCCATAAGCCCTTCACCACCTGGGGGAGTCGCACTTCGTCCCCAGGAATGTGCTCGGCGGCAATGGACAGGCGCGGGTGGTAGGCTGCAATTGTATCGCGCGATCCCGCCAGAGCCCGGGCTTCGGCTCCTTCGATATCCATCTTGATGTAGTCGACCCGGTCGAGCTTCAACTCCGCCACCACTTTATCAATGGTAGTGAGCGGCGCCTGCACCCCCGGCGTGCCATCGCTCAGCATCACGAAGCTGTCGGCGGCACTGTTGTGCGGGTCGCGCTTGAGCAGCAGGATGTCGTCTTTGTCCCAGACGCCCTTGGGAACCACCACCACGCGGCCGGCCGCGATCTCGTCCTTGAAATTGCGCCGGTAGCATTCCAGATTCTCGGGACCCGGCTCGAAGCCCACCACGAGTCTGGCCCCGTGGTCCAGCGCGACGCGGGTCCAGTCGCCGATGTTGGCGCCGCAATCCAGCACCACGTCTCCGGACCTCACCGCGTACTCGCCGGTGCCGTAAACTTCACGCACCTGCTCCGCGAGGGTGTAGGGCAGCACGTAGTCGTTGCCTTCGGGAATCCACCAGCGGCCGTAGGGCGTGTCGACCAGGTGGTAACCCGCGGGATCTTTCTCGACGACTTTGCTCGCGCGGAGAATGTCGTTGGAGTACCGGACTTGAAGCTGAAAATTGCGGTCCGCCGCCAGGGTATTCTTCAGGGGGCAGACCGGGCTGCGTCCCACCGCTTTCATGGCAAACAGCCGGAGGGGCGGATAGAAGTAACCGGCCGCGGCAACAACGGCCGCGAGCAGCACGACGCGCACAGTGGTTTTCACATTCGCCTCAGGACATTCGCCTCAGCGCTAGGGCCGAGTTCTTGCTTCCGAACGCGATGCAATTGGCGACGGCGTGCTCGATGTGCAGACGCCTGCCCGGGCAGGGCACGTAATCGAGATCGCACTCGGGGTCGGGTTCGTCCACGTTGATGGTGGGGGGGACGACGCCGTCGCGCATGGCGAGCAGCGTGGCGGCCACGCCGGCAGCGCCGCAGGCGCCTTGCGGGTGGCCGATGAGGCTCTTCAGCGAGGATCCGGCGAGCCGGTAGGCGTGCCCGTCGAAGGCCAGTTTCACGGCGCGGGTCTCGATGCGGTCGTTCAGTTCCGTGGAGGTGCCGTGATAATTGATGTACTGGACCTCGGAGGGTGGAATCCCAGCCTCATCGAGCGCCAGCCCGATGGCTCGTGCCGGCTCTTCGCCGCACTCTTCGAGGCGCACGCGATGATAGGCCTCGCAAGTGGAGCCGTAGCCGGCAACCTCGCCGTAGATGTGCGCGCCGCGGGCGCGGGCCTGTTCCAGCTCCTCGATGATGAAGAACCAGGATCCCTCGGCGATCACGAATCCGTCGCGGTCGCGGGAGAAGGGGCGCGAGGCTCGCTGCGGCTCGTGGTTCCAGCGCGTGCTCATGATGCGCATGAGCTGGAACCCGCGGAGGATCAGCGGAGCGATGGGCGCATCGACGCCGCCGACGACCATGGTGTTCAACACGCCCGCCCGGATGTGGCGGAAGGCATAGCCGATGGCATCGGTGGAAGAGGTGCAGCCGGTGGAGATGATATGGCTCAGGCCGCGCAGTCCGAAGCGCATGGAGACCTCGCTGGCCAGCGTGCCGATGGTGCTCGTGGGAATGGTGTACACGCTGCACTGTTTCAGATGGCCGGTGTAGTAGAGGCGGTATTGCTCTTCGGTGAAATCCTGGCTTCCGCCGCCGGAGCCGACGATCACGCCGATCTGCCGCAGTTGGTCTCGCGACATGGAGTGGGTATCGAGCCCGGCATCGTCCAGCGCCTCGGCCACGCTGGCGGCGGCCAGCGGCACGGCGCGCGAAACGTGGGGACGGTCCTTGACCTCCACGTACTTCTTCTCGTCGAATTCGTCGGGCACTTCGCCCGCCACCTGCACGGCAAAGCCGGACGGGTCGAAGCGGGTGATCCGTCTCACCCCGCTCTCGCCGTTTTGAGTGGCTTTCCAGAAGCGCTCCCGCCCAATGCCGTTGGGGCTGACAGCGCCAATTCCTGTGATCACTACGCGACGCATCGAATTAGCTTTGCCTTTTAGCTTTGCCTTTGGTCCAATCGTCAGTATAGGCTGAATCATATGGACACTGCCACGGAGAATCGACGGGCGGACACGTTTTCCGCCATTTTGGCGGGTCTCCAGGCGGGCATGTTGGGCGTTTGCTGGATGCTGGCGTGGCTGGGAATCAGCGCGAAATGGGAGCTTCGGAGCTTCTGGACGGCGGAAAACCTGATGGCCAGCGCGTTCTACGGCGATGGGGCCATCCGCTCCGGGTTCGCGGCCAAGACGCTCTCCGGCGTGGCGCTCTACCTGCTGATCTACAGCACGCTGGGCGCGCTGTTCGCGGGCGTGGTGGCCGACCGGCTGCCGCGGTTCCGCGTGGTGTTGATGAGCGTGCTGTTCGCGATGGGCTGGTACTACCTTTCGTTCCGGCTGCTTTGGAAGAGCCTGATGCCGCTGGTGGCGCTGCTGCACTCGGCCCAGCCGACGGCTCTGGGGCACATGATTTACGGAGCGGTGCTGGGACGGTACCCGGTCTACCTGGCGCGGCAGGAGGGAACGGCCACGGAGCCCACCGCGGTGGAGGCGCTCGAAAAGTCGGGGCAGTTGGGTGGGGAGGAAAGTGGGGATGGGGTTGTGCCATAATCGGTCCGAATGGTGACGCGCGGGATAGCCAGTGGATCGTGGTGGCGATCCTCTTGAATGCGGGACGGGGTTGTGACTGGACCCATGAATCTGCCGCCGCGGCAGGATGGATCCGAAAGATCCGGGAGCGATCCGTAAACTCCACGTATTTCAAAATCCAGCCGCGCGCTCCTTTCACCGACTCGGCTGCTGTGGCATGATAAGGGGACCAACTATGGTGGCGTGGCGGATAGTCCGGAGCATCGTGGCGGTCCTTTTGCTACTTCTCGCAGCAACGGAAATCCTTGCTTGCGACGCGGCCGCGTCGCCAGTTTGCCTGTTTTCCACACACACCTCGCATGATTCGGACGATGGTTGCTGTGCTGATGGCTGCCTATGCTGTTGTGGGCATATCGTGGTGGTCCCGCCAATTGTTCCAGTTGTGCCTTTGGGATTCGTCACCCGGGCGGTCACCTTCGATACCTGCCCAACGCCTGACGTCCTGCCAAACCGAATCGAACACCCTCCGCGCTCCTAAGCTCTCCTCCCAATCTTAAATTGATTCCAGCCTTAAGGAGATTTCTATGAAGAGGATGTGTGTCGCGCCTCTCTGCATCGCCGTGCTTGTAGCGCGTCATGGGGCAAGTGCGCAAGAGAATGGGTCCGTTAAATCAGACGAACTCGCGAGGACGAGCCTGGATTGCAGCCGGCAGAATTCGAGGCTTTGTCAACCTGTCGCCCAGGCTCAACGGATTGCCAACCAGGCCGAAGTACAACCCGGCTCAACGCGCGCTAACGATCTGCGCGCCGGTCATGATCTGGAACCACAAGAGAGGGCCGAAGTCGCAGCGCCCGATTCACAGGTTCGACCCGATCCGACGGGCGCCTCGCAACCGCCAGAAAAAAAGGAGGCGGCCGCAATCCTCGAAGTGGGGGCCGAACCTGCCCGGGGTCTGAGCGGGGGCCGATGGACTCTCAGCCCCACTGTGGCGGCGGAAGTGACGCCAATCGAGAACTGGCTGGAACTGGAGTTCGGTGTTACACCAACCTTCAGTCATCACTCGACAGAGTGGGATACGGACGTTTTGTTCAAAAAACCCTGGACCCTCTCCAAGAAAGTAGAATTCATGTTCGGCGTCGGGCCCGAGTGGATTCACATCAGGGAGAACGGTATCACCACTAATTCGGTGGCCGGCGAAATCGCGCTGGACTTTATGTTTTGGCCGTCGCCAAAGCGCAGGTTCGGCTGGTATATCGAGCCGGCGTACGATTACACGTTTGGGCGCAGCCACGATCAGACGATCGGCGTCAGCATCGGCCTGCTGATTTCGGTCCGTTAACACATGCGGGAGGCGACGGGTGCACTCTTCGACAGAATTGATGGCTCAAAGTGGTCCACCGGTGCCGCCAGTGAATCTGACCGCTGCGGTGCGGGATATACCATACCCCCCCTGGTATGGTATATTTTTGGTGTGAGCGAAACCTGCCATCCTGTGACCACCAAGCGGCTGGTGATCGGACAGGTCTCCGTTTGCATCGGCTGCTGCTGCGGACAGACCGATCGGGGAAAGCCCGCGGTGCCTGTGGAGTGGCTCAAGACGGAATGGCGGCAGCGGGGTCTCCTCAAGAACATTCAGCTCACCATCAGCGGCTGTCTTATGGCTCGGCAATATCGACAGCTTCGAGTACTACCGCGAGATCGTGGAGTGGGCGGCCGAGAGCAAAGCCGCGGGCCGGATGCTGCCGCTTTCCCAGGGCTTACTGAGGCACAGACTCGACCCGTTTCGGTAACAGATCCGTTTGTCGTATTTTCAAGCCCGTTCATACATACTTCCAGCCCACTCATTAATAAGCTGTCAGTTGTGAAGCTATTCACTTGCATAAGTGTGTAAGTGATGTTACTATCTGCTCTGGATGGTGGATTTGCCCGGGCCCGATAGCGCCGAGCCGTCCTGCACGGTGGAGGAACACAGTCCTGAGCGGGCGCCAAGGCCATTCGTGGACAACGCGGCACTGGAGCGGGCATCGCGACTTTTTCGAGCTATCGGGGAGCCTGCGAGGCTCCGGATCTTGTCCCGTTTGGCGCAGGGTGAAATGTGTGTCACCGAACTCGCGGCGGCGGAAGGCGAGTCACTGTCCACGATCTCGCAGCGTCTGCGCGTGCTTCGATCGGAGCACATCATTGTCCGGCGGTNNAGCATGTGATGGATTTGGTCTTCAACGCGTTAGCCCATGCAACCGAGCGCCCGGCGGCGGTTCCAGGCCGGCGCAGGGATTCCGAATCTGAGGAAAAGGAGAACTGACTTGAGTCACGAACATAGCGCACCGCCTTCGACTGAAAGCGGGACGCCAGAAGCTTCGACGGGAAGCGGTACGTCACAGGCAAAACCAAAGGGCCGTGGAATCATGACCGGCCGGAAGAGCGCCTATTTTTGGGGAGCGGCTTCGGGAGTAGCCTTCGCACTGTTCGCCCCCATGCTCCGCCCGGCTGCGCGCAGCGCGGTGAAAGGCGGCATTCGTGTAGGACGTTACGCGAAGAAAGTAGCTTCGAATGTGAAGGAAGAGTTTGAGGATATCGCCGTCGAGGCGCAATCGATCGCGAGGAAAATGCCGGGGATCCGGGCGGCAGCCAGGCTTAAGAGGTAACTGCTGTGCATCACGTGATTGGGGCACTTCTGATTGGCACATTTGCGGGCGGAGTCGCGGGTGGAGTTGCAGGCAATCGCGACAAGCGGCGGCCGCTGGTTCGAAAGCTCGTCAAGGGCGGCATTGTGGTGAAGCGGAAGCTCCAGGCGGCGGGCGAGACGGCCATCGTGGAGACGCGAAAACTGGTGGATGAAGCACGCGCCGATCTGGATCGGGCGGGAACGGAGATGCACTCATAATGCGGGCGGCCATTGCCCGCATGCCGGAGATGACCCTCCTGTCGGACGTGCCTGGACGGCAGCGATGGAGGGTTCCTGCCATTGATTCCAAGCCGCGCCTCGCCGCGGCGGTGGAACTCGCGCTGCGAAACGAATCGGGCGCTCTGCTGGTCAAGGCGAACCCGCTGACGGGGCGGATCCTTCTCAAGTGGCATCCGTCCCAAAAACCGCCGGAGATCCGCGCGATCGTCCGCCGGGCCCTCGATAAGGGTCCCGTCAGCCTGGCGGTTTACCAAAAGCGCCGCGGCACTCCGGACCGCAAGGTCCGGAAGCTGATAGGGAACCTCGTTCTTGGCGGCATCAAACTAACCCTGATCCTTTTCAGCCGTGTAGCATGGGGCGCGGTAGCGACCGGCCCTCTTGCCGGTCCCATCATGGTGATGTCGATTTCGGGGATAATCATCACCGGATTCGATTTTCTGAGGGCCCTGTTTCGAACGGTAACCGGCCGCAGCGGCATCACCACCGGCACTCTGATTGGCGCCGCAACATTGTCGAGCATCGCACTGAGCGAGAACGTCACCGCGCTGATCGTGATCTGGCTGCTGAATCTCGGCGAGTACCTGGAAGAGGTGACGCTGCGGCGCACGCGGGCGGCGATTCGAGACCTGCTGGCAACCGATGACGAAGAGACCTGGGTGTGGGTGAACGGCGTCGAGGTATCGATGCCGGCGAAAGCGGTCCATCGCGGGGCGATGGTGGTGGCGCGCTCCGGCCGCAAGATTCCGGTGGATGGAGTGATCGAATCCGGCGAGGCTACCGTCAACGAAGCGCCCATCACCGGTGAGAGCATGCCGGCGATGCGCATTGCGGGCGACTCGGTGTACGCCGGAACCATCCTGATGGCGGGCACAATCCGCATCCGGGTTACCGGGGTCGGCAGCGAGACCGTGGTCGGCAAGCTCATCGAACGGGTGGAGTTGGCGCAGGCCTTGCGCCCGCAGATTCAGACGATCGGGGACCGGTTCGCCAGAAAGGTGGTCCCTTCGTCGTTCCTGGCGGCGGGACTGGTTTTGCTGGTTACACGAGACCCACGGCGGGCTCTCACCATGCTTCTGGTCGCCTGTCCGTGCGCGGCCGGGCTGGCCACGCCGACGGCGGTGAGCGCCTCGATTGGGAACTGCGCGCGGCGCGGCGTTCTGGTCAAGGGCGGAACGCATATCGAGTCCATGGCGTCTCTCGACACTGTGGCGTTCGATAAGACCGGCACCCTGACCGAAAGTCAGCCCAGCGTGAGCCGGGTGATTCCCTGCGCGAACGGCTACACCGAGGAGCGCGTTCTGTCGCTGGCGGCGCGGGCGGAATTGCATTCGCAGCATCCGCTGGCGCTGGCGATCGTCTCTCGGGCCGGGCTGGAGCGGAGCGATCTGGAGACGGACAGCGAGTTCGAGTTGCTGCCAGGACGGGGAGTCCGCGCCCGTTGGGATGGGCACGAGGTTATCGCCGGAAGCCGGCAGCTTCTGCAGGATTTCCAGGTGGAGATCTCGGATGAAAACGCGGGGCTGTTCGCTTCCCGGATCGGGCATGCCGAAACGGTAGTGTACGTGGCACACCAGCGGCGCCTGGTAGGCCTGATCGCCATCTCGGTCCAGGTGCGGCCGGAAGCCGGCGCGGCACTCACAAGACTCCGCGCGGGAGGTGTCACGCGGCTGGTCATGCTTACGGGAGATCTCGACAGCGTAGCCAGACATGTGGCCAAGTCAGTAGGCGTGACGGAGTGGCGGGCTCGCCTCTTGCCAGACGACAAATTCGAAGCAATCCGGGAGATGCGTGCCACCGGCCGCCGCGTCGCCATGGTCGGCGATGGAGTCAACGATGCATCCGCGCTGGCGGTTGCGGATGTGGGATTCGCCATGGGCGCCGCGGGTTCGGACGTGGCGGTCGAGACAGCGGATGTGGCGTTGGCTTCGGACGACCTGCGGCATGTCGCCGACGTGATGCACATCAGCCGCCGTACCATGCGGGTAGTCCGTCAGAATTACGGGCTGGCATTGGGGGTGAACTCGATCGGCTTGTGCCTGGCGGCTGCCGGGACCATCAATCCCATCGTCGCGGCCGTGCTGCACAACCTGAGCACACTCTTGGTGGTATTCAATTCGTCGCGACTGATCCGCTTCGACCCCAATGGGATCGGGCAAGAAGGCAACACTGCCCTAAGCGGGGCCTTAAGCGTGCCGGTGCAGGAGGAAGTGAAGACCTGCTGCGCCTAACACGAAGGGGCAGAACTCACCGAGCAGAATCAGATTGATGGCGGAACAAGCGAGCTCGGCGGCCAGGAGATGACGGAACGACAGACTGGCCGGCGCAGGCGCCTTCGATCGAAAGCCGGCGAATTCCGACTCGCTCATGGGACCGAACTCGACAGCGCGGTGGATCAGAGCTTCGATGGATTCGGAAGTTAGGCCAGTCTGGTAGCGCACCACCACACGGCCAGTCAGTGGGTTGGCGCGAGCGTCGAGGATACCCTCCTCACTTCTGAGCACCACCTCGACGGCAGCCGCCAGCCGGGGATTGTCCTCGAGGGCATCCACATACCAGCGGTCCCTGCCGGGGACTCGGGAACACAGAACCATGGCAGGCCGTTTCCCCAAAGCTTGGCCGACAGTTTGCGGCATCCCAGTGACAGCAACACTTTGCATACTGATCTTAGTGTAAGATCACGCACAGGTCATCGCCTAGTGAGATTTGGCAGACGGGAAAAAACCGGCCGCGGGCGGGTGCGTATCACCTGTGGGCGGGCGCGTTGAATCTGCCGGTCAACCGTCCGCCTCTCCAAGCCATCTGGCGCCTATACCAGCCCGCTAATCGCACATTCCTGGCCGTCGGCGATGATTCTATCGGACCGGCAGCAAAGCTCCGTTACAATAACTGGTTCTGCTTAGTCTACGATCGGGCGCGCCGTCCTGCGCGCACTGGAACAAATGCATCCCCTCGACATTCACTGGGTCTATACGTTCGGAAGCGTCGCCTTGGTCGCCGGGGCGTCCTTCACCGGTATGGTGGCCCTCTCTCTCAGCCCCAAGCGTCTTTCGCGTGTGATTCCACTCATGGTGAGTCTGGCGGCGGGCGCACTCTTGGGTACGGCGTTTGGCCACCTTCTACCTGAGTCCGTGGAGCGGATTGGGTCTGGGCGTAAACTCTGGGGCCTGTTGCTCGCGGGCTTCATTACCTTTTTCGTGCTCGAAAGAGGCCTCTGCGTTTTGTGCGGTACCGGCGCCCACAGTCATCATCGTCACGGCGACCCCAACGGGCACGAATCTTCGGCAGGCAATCGACCGATGATCACCAATCTCCTGTTCGGCGCGGCAGTTCACAGCCTCATCGATGGCATGGCGATCGCCACGGCTTACACCGTTGGAACGCGTCTCGGCGTGATCACCACGATCGCAGTCTTATTTCATGAGGCGCCGCACCACATTGGCGATGTGAGTATTCTGATCCACAAGGGCATTCCAGTAGTTCAGGCAGTCCTCCTGAGTCTCATGGCGGGGGCGACGGCCGCGCTGGGAGCGCTGCTCGTGTTGTTGGTTGGCGGTCAATCGATTGCGGTTACTACGGTACTGCTTCCGTTCGCCACGGCCAATTTTCTGTATATCGCCTCCGCCAATCTGATGCCGGAGCTGCAACACGAACGGGGACTTGGCCAATCGTTGATGCAGACATTCCTCTTTGTTACGGGCTGCTCGTTAATGTTCGCCTCCGGCGGCTGACCAGGACATCCCGCTCAATCCGCATCCGGTCCGCTGGTCAGAAAAGACAACGGAGAGCGAGCTGGAAGCTGATATATCTTGGCAGATGAAAGGATCATCCCCTGAAAGATCGCGCAGCGACCGCGCGGGCATGCTGATTGCGGCGTTGTGTTTCGTACACTGCGTCGCCGGCCCCATACTGCTCTCGTTCGCCGGGTTGGCTTCGCTGATTGGTGTCTCCGAGAGACTGGAGCCGGCATTCCTGTTGGGCTCGGCCGCGATGGGCTCGATGGCGTTGATTCCGGGGTACCGGAAGAAGCACGGCCGCCTGTCGTGCCTGGCGATGTTCTCGTCGGGACTCTTGTGTTTGATCGTGAGGCGCGCCACATTCCGTGGCGCGCGGTTCACTTCGAGCCCGTGGCTGCGGCAGCNNCGGCGCACGTGCTGAACGTGCGCTTCTCCAGACGGTGTCCGTGCTGCGAGCCAGCCGGCGGACACACCGCTCCATGATCGCAGCTCTGATCGAGTGGGTTGGCAGGCGGAAGCGCCTGCCTCACCAGCGCACGTCAGAAGACCAGGCCGATGTGAGCAACTATGCTGCGCGGCTGCAGGAAGTGCGTGCCGCTAAACGTCGACAAGAAGTTGTAGAGCGCCACCTTGTTCATCAGGTTGGCGATGTCCACCGAAGCCGTGATGCGCTTGTGGCCTTCCTTGTGGAGCAGGTTGTCGGTGCCGATGCCGAGGTTGAACGTGTTGCGCGGTTTTACGCGATCGGGATTGTGGTCGTCGTTCTCCTGGCTGTCGAAATTGTCGTACCCGCCCTGCGGCAGCACGAGCAGTTTCGAAGTCACGTTACCAATGGCGCCCTTGGGGCCCACGCAGTCGGAAATCGGGTTGTCTACTGTAGCAAACACACCGTTGCAGGCCAAGCCGATGGTCACCTGCTGATTCGGCGACATGCCGGCGAATCCACCGATCAAGGCGGCGCCGGCATCGGGCACTCCGCTCACGACCAGCCCGCTGTCATAGCGCCAGGTGAAAGCGATCCATTCGTTGTTCTTGTGCTGGTACCGGAATACGCCCGTCGATTGAAACGCCTGGTCGTGGTCGATGCGGAACACGCCTCCGGCCAACGGCGCTCCCTGGGAGATGAGTCCTCCATCCTCGGGAGGAAAGTAGCGGGCGCGGGTGTGGCCGAACGTCCAATAGGCCTGAAAGCCCTTCATGTTGGTTGTGCTTACGCGGCCCGTGACTCCGTCCAGCTTGGAGTTGTGCCAGACGATCGGAAACGTAATCGTCGTGGCGCCCAGCGTGTTGAAGTCGTACGCACCGTGTGTGTACTTCCAGAAATAGTCGGCGTCGATCAGCAGGAACCGGCCCAAAGCCTGTTGAAAGCCGGTATTGAATTGGTTCCGGTTGCCGGGCTGCAGGGGCGAGCTCACCGAGCCGAACACGTTCGCCGTCAGCCCGCCGATGCCGGTCGCACTCGAAAGCAGAAGGTTCTCGTTGAAAGGAGTCTCCAGCGTTCGGGAGTAGGCAACGCGCAGGACCGTACCGGTGCCTTTGATGTTGTAAGCGATTCCGAGCCGCGGTTGCGGGCTGGACTTGGTGGCCAGACCGTCATACCGGTCGAAACGGAAGCCCGGTGTGAAGACAAAATTTCCGGCCGTAATCGTATCCTCTACGTAAAACGCGTATTGATTGATGTTTCCGGTGGCGTGGTAGATGAACAGGCTTCCGCCGCGGGTCAGGTCGTAGGGAATCAGACCTGTGTTCAGATTCGGATTTGCGGTAAGCCCGAGAGCGTCACATTTGTTCGGGTCGAGCACTGTCGAGGGGCCGGCCGCGTTGCCGTCGGAGTCTACGCAGATCGGGTTGAAGCCTGGATCCGCGATGCCGAATTGAAAATTCTCCAGCAAACGGGTCTGCTTGATATCCAGTCCGTACTTGATGGTGTGGTGTCCGCTGGTGGTGGAGACGTC
Organism: Candidatus Sulfopaludibacter sp. SbA4; assembly: GCA_900290305.1. Classification (GTDB taxonomy): domain Bacteria; phylum Acidobacteriota; class Terriglobia; order Bryobacterales; family Bryobacteraceae; genus OMOG01. The sequence continues at coordinate 1,376 of OMOG01000127.1, read as the reverse complement.
GGCCTTCACGCCAAAGTTCAGAAGTTGGCGCTGCTGGGCCTGGGTGGTGGGCAGATCGTTGAAGATATTCGAGCTGGGGTAGTAGTTGAACTGGTCCTTCCGGACATAGGGGTTGATGGTCAGCAGGGTATGCGCGCTGAATGTGTGCTGGTAGCCCGGCGCGATACTCCAGGTGAGCACTCGCTGGCTTTGCGCCTGGCCGTTGGCCTGCTGATCGAGGTTGTTCGGGATTTCCAGATTGTTCCGCGCCATGAACAGGTTCAGGTGGATTACGTTCGTACCGTTGGGCTGAAAGTCGAGGCGGTCGAAGAGAGTCTCATTATTCCCGATATCATGGAACGGGCGGAACTCGGGAGTGTCCAGGAAACGGCCGCTGCGCACTCCATCCACAGCCAGAAAGTTGCCGAATGTCGAGGTGCCGTAGCCCAGGCCGAGACTTCCTCCAGCGGTGCCGAACGAACCGTAGGTGCCGTCGATGTTTCCATTGACCCGCCCCGTACCGAGGCCGGAGCGCGTGGTGATATTCGCCACCAGGCTGGTCTTGTCGCCGAATTCGGCCTGCGGCGATCCGGTGACGATTTCCATGCTCTGAATGGCGCTGGTGGGAAGCTGTGTGGAGAATACTTTGCTTTGCTGATCGCTGATGGGCTGTCCGTCGATTACGAAGCTCACTTGGGCGTGATCGCCCAGGGGATGGAAGAAGCCGTTGCCGTCGGCAGCCACGCCGCCCGTACTATACACGATGGCTTGGCTCAAACCTGCGCCCGCGTCGATCGTGGGGAGCTTCATGATCAGATTCCGGTCGGCATCCACGTGCGCGGAAGGATCCACCTCGACCATGTCCGCGCTGCCGCCCTCCACCGTGACCGTGGTCTTCGATCCGGCCACCGCCAGCGTCGCTTTGAGTTGTACCGGGACTGAGTTGCGGATGGAGACATCCTCGGCAAAAACCTCGAACCCGGAAGCCGTGATCTCCAGATGATAGGGGTTTGGCGGGATGTTACTCAACCGGAAGGAGCCGTCGGCGCCCGTGGCGGCGGACTGCCGGTACCCGGTGAGCACATTGTGGACAGTGACTGCGGCCTTGGGTACCACCGAGCCTGAGGGATCGACCACCGTGCCCTCGATGGTGCCGGCATTGCCGAGCGACTGCGCAAATATGTGACCCACCGTACCCAGAGAGAGCAAACCGAGGACAGAGACAGCGAGAGTTCTCTTCATACGGTTCAGTATCGGGAAGGGACGGGACGATGCCTAGATGATTCTCGCAAGCGGCCATGGGATTGAGGGGAGCGGGATGGAAACTGCTACGAGCGGACTACGAAAGCAAGGGGTTGGGGGTTGGGGGTTAGGGGTTGGGGAAGGCGGCTCGCTGG
>OMOG01000152.1 GCA_900290305.1 Candidatus Sulfopaludibacter sp. SbA4 | reverse complement strand
CATGGGTTTCAGATTCCCGAGCCGCACGAGGCGCCGGCTGTGGCGGGGTAGACACACCTTGGCCGGGTTCGAGACGTGTCCAAACCCGGTGCCGGGAGCCGAACGGTCTGATCAGGCCTTAAGCGCTGGAAGAGAACGGCACAGGACCCGATCGGAGGGGATGCATCCGTATCCGCGCCTGCGCGGCCAAAATCCGTATCGCTTTGAGGCCGCGCCAGCGCCAACGGGGCGGCATCGGCGGTTCGAGCCGCTCGCTGAAAATCAGGACGGCCACCGCAGCCATCGCCACCACGTGTCCTCTAGGCAGCAGCATGGGGAACAGCATCAACGCCCAGCAAGACGCGGCGCACCAAATTCCATGGGTCATGCCGAAACGCAGCGCGTCGCAATCCGCCGCGGCGCCAAACGCGGCTAGTTCGGTATGAGCATGGCAACGATTGAGACAACGCTGCTTGACCGGTGAGAACTGCCAAACTAACGCCATGAGGACCACGCCTGCCGCCGGCAGATACGATTGCGGCCGAAATAACCGGACCGCCAGCTCTACTGCCAGCAGCACGCCGCCGGCCGCCATCCAGATCGCGGCATAGCCGGCTGCGAAAAGCACGGTGGAGCGCGCGCGCCGATGCGTGAAGCTGCGCACCCGGATATGGCGAATCGGCGGGATCAGCACGGGCGACATCATCGCGACCAACATCACGGCCCAGCCCGCCGCCAGGGACGCGGGCGGGTTCATCGCCAGCAGCATCTGGAACGACGCCGGCAACGGCATTCCGGAGGTCGTGGCCGGGCAATGAGCCACCATGCTGCCGGGCACGGCCAGCAGCCAAACCCACGTAACCGCACTGATGAGCAGCACGGGGTTGCGGACCCGCGCCAGCTCACGGGCGTCATAGGTCATCGGTCAGCGGCCCTGACGGTAGATGCCGACACGCCCAATGGTGATTTGCGCCTGATCCGGCACCATCCGATGGGGCACGATTGTCACCTGGAGCGAATCGACATCGAGCGCATTGTTCAGATGCAGGGCATCGATGATTTTCGTGATTTCCAGGACAAAATTGAGGCCCTGGCCGCCGTGTTTGCCGTCCTTGAAACTCGCGCTGCGAAGCCCGAAAAGTCCCACACTTCCAGCCAGCAGTTCGGGATGATCGCTGGGCTTTGCGCCCGCCGGCAGGTTGATATAAACGCTGAGCACAGACGCGTCATGCGACCCGCGGACATTTTCCAGGTTGAGGTATACACGGTCCGGAGCGCCGGTCTCGGGAGCCGCGGCAAGACTCGCGGACACCTTGCGGCGGACGTCGGCATTGAGCCTGACAGTCGTGAGAGCCCCCGAGCCTTTGATCGGGAGAGCCTCTTGATTGGCGCCGACTAACTCCACGTTCTTACCTGCGGTTTGAGTAGCCGCTTCTTTTACCTTCGCTGGCGCCGCTCCCAGCCGCATCAGTCTTTCAGATAAGACAGCCGGCGCTGGAGCGGCCGCTGGCAAGCTGTCATACGTATAGTTTACCTGACTGAGACTGCTCATTTGCTGCGGAGTGTACACCCAGGAGCTGCCGTCCGGATTGGGCATCACGAATTCGCGGTCGCCGCCGGCTGCGGGACCACTAAGCCAGTTGGGGTCTGTTGGGTTGGTATCGGCGGAGTTCCCGTTCCACACCGCCCACATCCGGTCGATGTTGGCGTGGTGCAGATAGAAGATCGGGTCGAGTCCTGCCAGAGCCGGAACACTCATCAGGCCAGGCGTCTGGCCGTCCGGAGAAGTCCCTCCGACATAAACGTGCACCAGGTTATGCGGATTGTTTTCCAGGTTGCCGGACGTCCCCCCTCCATGCGAGAATCCTCCTGTGTCAGGACCGCCGAACCCGGGTGGCGGGGTGTTGGTATCGTTGCCTGTATACACGTCATTGGACATCGAGTCCTGTGTTACCGGGCCATAAGCAAGATTTGGATCGTTCGGGTTTTGCCGGATCACGGCGACAGTGGGAATGTAAATGTTTCCGTCGCTATCTGGTCCATAACGAGCTGTTACGTAAAGGGGATTCGGGCTGCCGTCAGGCAAATTCTGCTGCGTGAAGGCCGGGGGGATAGTAAACTCTTGGTCCGGCCCGAAATAATTCCAATACGGCAACGCCCAGGTCGAGGGACCGCCGAGCGCGATCACATCCGCCCGGACTTGCGCTTCCAATGCCAACAGATATCCACGATGCCATGGGGGGAAATACCAGGTTTGGTGCTGACACTGATCCCAATATTGATCCGAGACGTCCTGGGCGGGTAGCGGCGCGGTTGGCACGGCAAACGGCGCAGGGATATCTGCCCAGGGGAAGGCCTGCGGATCTTGTAAGCTGAGGGGCGTCACGTATTCGCCGTGGATCGCGCCAAAAAACCACCAACTGGATGTATCGCTTAGCGCCCGCGCCTGCATGGCGCCAACCCCTTTCGCGTACCACAAAAGGTCCGTGTTGTCGAAAGTACCGCCGTTATTCCAAGCGTTCGCGCGTATGTACGTGGCCATACTGTTCCCTCTGAGTGACGTTGCAGTAAATCACGAGTAGTATACGCGCCGAAAACGCCCCGATGCAACCGGTCTCTTCGCCTATGTAATTTACATAACTTTACAGAGTGCGGCCCCACCGCGGGCGGAGTGTTATCTTTCGATTGGCTCTGCTAACTCACTCTGCTATTTGGACTTCTGGATCGCGTCGATCAATTCCGGCACCACTTGAAACAAATCGCCCACAATTCCGTAGTCGGCGACTTCGAAAATCGGGGCATTCGGATCTTTATTGATGGCAACGATGATCCGCGATCCCTTCATGCCCACCAGGTGCTGAATCGCGCCGGAAATTCCGATCGCCATGTACATTTTGGGCGCCACCGTCTGTCCCGAGCTGCCCACCTGGCGCTCCATGGGGAGCCACCCTGCATCGCATATGGGACGGGAAGCCGCCAGTTCCGCACCCAGAACATCGGCCAGCTTTTGTACCAGCGGGAGGTTGTCGGATTCCTTGATGCCGCGGCCCACCGAAACGATGATCTCCGCGGCGGTGAGGTCCACGGCGCGCTGCGACTCGCGGAACAGCTCCAGCGGTTTGGTGCGGATCTCGCCGGCCGAGAGTTGCGGCCTTACGACCTCGACTGCGGCGCTGCCGTCCGCCACCCGATCGGCCCGGTACGCACCCGCCTGCAGGGAAGCGAAGTTCGGCCCATCGGCGGCAAATCGGACATCCACGTTCACCTTGCCCTGAAAGAGCTGGCGCACCAGGACCACTTGCCCGTTGTCCACGCGGTGCGCCACCACATCCGTGACCGCGACTTTGCCGAGCGAAGTGGCCAGCTTGGGAAGAAAGTCGCGTACCTGGTAGGTGTGGGAAAAGAGGACCAGCCGCGGCGCGGCCCGATCGATGAGTTGCCGCAAGGCGATAGCGTATCCGTCGGGCGTGTAGCCGTTCAGCAGCTCATGATCGACGAGGTAGACCTTTTCGAGTTGCTTGCGGGCCAACTCATCCGCGAAGCCGTGGCCGCCGGGGCGGACGAAAGCAGCCGACGCCGTGGTGTCCAGCTCGCGGGCGATCTGCTGCGCCGCGGCGAGCGTCTCCCACGACATGCGGTGCCACGCGCTCCCGCTATGTTCCAATACCGCCAGAATGCTCATATGACCCGCGCCTCGAATTTCAGTTTCTCCACCAGCTTGGCGGCCGCCTCTTTGGGACTGCCCTCGAACAGTTGCGTTTGCTTGGTGCGCTGGGGCAGGTAAATGCGCTCGATCGTGATGCTGGGGCTCCCTGCTGCAGCGCCCAACTCCGCCGCCCGAAGCCGCCGGATCTCCTTGGTCTTGGCTTTCTTGATGCCCATCAATGTGGCGTAGCGCAGCTTGCTGGCGCCGGATTGGATGGTGAGCAGCGCCGGCAGCGGCATTTCCACGTGCTGAAACCAGCCATCTTCCAGTTCCCGCTTCACCAGGATGCCGCCGTCCCGTTTTTCCACTTTCATGATGATGGTGGCGTGCGGCAGCCCCAGCAACTCCGCCAGGATTACGCCGGTCTGGCCGTAGCCCAGGTCGTCGGACTGCAAACCGGTGAGGATCAAATCGGGCGATTCACTGCGGAGCGCCGCGGCCAGCAGTTTTGCCGCGCCCAGCGGGTCGAACGCGCCCATGTCCTCCTCTTCGATGTGGATGGCGCGGTCGGCGCCCTTGGCGAGGGCTTCGCGGATGGTCTGCGCGGCGCGCGGCGGCCCGGCGCACAGCGCCACGACCTCGCCGCCGTGCTTCTCCTTCAGTTGGAGGCCCTCTTCGAGGGCGTAGGCGTCCGGCTCGTTGATCTCGTAGGTAAGATCGTCTTCCGCGATCCATTTGGCGGAAGGGGCGATGCGCAACTGCGAATCGCGGGCGGGAACCTGTTTGATAGCGACGATAATCTTCATAGACTGGAAATCGATTTGAGCCACGGATGAACACGGATGAACACGGATAACGCCGAATATTTCTTATCTGTGTTCATCCGTGTTCATCCGTGGCCCTAATTCTGATATCTTTTGAAAATCAAGGACCCGTTCGTTCCCCCGAAGCCGAAGCTGTTGGAGAGCGCGTACTCGATCTTCATCGGTCGCGCGCGGAGCGGCACGTAATCCAGATCGCAAAGCGGATCCGGATTTTCCAGGTTGATGGTCGGCGGCGCGATCTGATCGCGAATCGCCATCACGGTGATGCCGGCCTCCAACCCGCCGGCCCCGCCCAGTAAATGACCGGTCATCGACTTGGTGGAACTCACCGCGACCTTGTAGGCGTGGTCGCCGAAGGCCCGCTTGATGGCCGCCGTCTCCGCCAGGTCGCCCACCTCCGTGGACGTACCATGAGCGTTGATGTAGTCCACCTGGCCCGGCTCGATGCGGGCATCGCGCATGGAATTGCGCATCACGCGGTAAGCCCCGTCCCCGTCTACGGGCGGCGCGGTTACGTGGAACGCATCGGCGCTCATCCCGTAGCCCACCATCTCGGCCAGGATGTGGGCGCCGCGTCTTCGGGCGCCTTCCAGCTCCTCGAGCACCAGCATGCCCGCACCTTCGCCCACCACGAAGCCATCGCGATCCTTGTCCCACGGCCGCGATGCGCGCTCCGGCTCGTCGTTGCGCGTGGAAAGCGCGCGCATGGCGGCGAATCCGCCAATCCCCATGGGCGTGATGCACGCCTCCGTCCCGCCGCAGATCATAGCATCCGCATCGCCGTGTTGGATCAGCCGGTACGAATCGCCGATGGAGTGCGCGCTGGTGGTGCAGGCCGTGGCCGTAGCCGAATTCGGCCCCTTGGCGCCGCTGCGGATGGAAACATAACCGGACGCCAGGTTGATGATGGTGGCGGGAATGAAAAAGGGCGAGATGCGCCGCGGCCCGTGCTCCAGCAGCGTCTGGTGCTCGCGCTCGATCACTTCGAATCCGCCGATCCCGCTGCCGATGTAGACTCCCACCTGCTCGGCATTCTCCGGCGCGATCTTCAGGCCGGACCCTTTGAGGGCGCACTCCGCCGCCGCGATGGCGAACTGGATAAACCGCCCCATCTTCTTGATCTCTTTTTTCTCGATGTAATTGGCGGGATCGAAGCCCTTGACTTCGCCTGCGATCCGGCAGGAAAAAGCCGACGCATCAAACTGGGTGATAGGTCCGATTCCACATTTGCCGGCGCGGATGGCCTCCCAGGACGCCTCTGTACCGATCCCCAACGGCGTCAGCAAGCCGACGCCGGTGACTACCACTCTTCGCGACAAAACGACTCTCCCTGTTGTGAAAAGCGGTTATTTCTTGGAGGTTTTGGCTTCGATATAGTCAACCGCGTCCTTGACGGTGGCGATCTTCTCGGCGTCCTCGTCGGGAATCTCCAGCTCGAAGGCCTCTTCGAAGGCCATCACCAACTCCACGATGTCCAGTGAGTCGGCGCCCAAGTCGTCAACGAACGACGCGTTGCTGTCCACCTGGCTCTCATCGACGCCGAGTTGCTCCACAATAATCTGCTTCACCTTCTGCTCAACCGACATGAAATCCTCCCTGGGATTCTGTGCGACCGCGACGATTTTAGCGACCTTCGGGGAACTTCCGCAAGTTTCGGAAGAAGCTCGACGCCACATTTCGGACGCTGAATAGCCCATTGTGCCATGGAATCGCTTGCCAATGTTGTGGGGCGTTTGCCACACTCGGGAACTTTTGGCCCGAAGCGGGCGTCAACTTCAGCCATGAAACAGTGGACCGCCCAGGCCCTTCAAGACCTACGGTATGCCGCGCGCATGCTGTCCAGGAATCGCGCTTTCACCGCCGTGGCCATTCTGTCGCTGGCCCTGGGGATCGGCGCCACCACCTCTGTATTCAGCGTGGTGGACCGCATCCTGTTCCGCAGCCTGCCTTACGGCTACGGCGACCGGCTGATTTCGGTGGGAATCGCCGGCCCCATGCTGCCCTACGAGTTTGTCTTTGGCGCCGCCTATTTGGATCTCCGCGAGCACCAGCAGAGCTTCGAGGCCGTCACCTCGTGGTCCGGCGTCAACGATTGCGATCTCACCGATGGCGAGCCCGTCCGCCTGGCGTGCGCGGCGGTGGAATCCACCTTTCTCGGGACCGTGGGGATCACCCCAGTGCTTGGCCGCAGCTTCAACGCCGATGAGGACGGCCCCACCAAACCGAAGGTCGCGCTCCTTTCCTACGGCCTCTGGCAGTCGCGATTCGGCGGGCGCCCCGGCGTACTGGGCCGTACCATCTCGCTCGACGGGCAGCCGGCGCGGATCGTGGGTGTTTTGCCCGCCGATTTCGAGACTCCCACGCTGGCACGCGCCGACCTGGTGGTGCCGCAGGGGCTGGACGATGCGACCTTGCAACGCGCCGTGAGCGGACGGCCGCTGCGGGTTCTCGCACGGATGCGGCCGGGCACCGATCTTGCGGCAATCCGGGCATCCGCCGAACAGGCCATGGGGCTGGTCCTCGCCGATGCCGCGTCCGGACCAATCCCTCGCGAAATCAAGCCGCGCGTCCGCACCCTGCGCGATTTGCAGGTAGGCGACGGCAAGACCGTCTCTTGGGCGCTATTCGGCTCGGTGCTGGCCGTCCTGCTGCTGGCCTGCACGAACCTTTCGAACCTGCTGCTGGCCCGCACGGTGGCGCGGCAGCGCGAATGGTCGGTGCGCATCGCGCTCGGCGCCGGAAGATGGCGGCTGGCGCGCCAGTCCTTGACGGAAAGCCTCCTGCTGGCATTCCTCGGAGGAGCCGCGGGCGTGGCCCTGGCGCTGGGCTTGCTGAAGCTCTTCGTGAACATCGCGCCTGAAGGGATTCCGCGCCTGGCGCAGGCCTCCATCGATGTGCGCGTGCTGGCGTTCACCGTAGCACAGGCATTCTTGTCTGTGTTGCTTTTCGCTCACTTGCCTCTTCGTACCCGGACGCGCCCCGTCCTCATCGCCACCCAATTCGCGCTTTCGCTGGCGCTGCTCACGGGCGCGGGATTGCTGGGACGCGCGCTGTGGAAGCTCGAGCACGCTCCGCTCGGCATGGAGACCGAGCAGGTGCTGACCGCATCCTTCTCGCTGGGCCAGCGCCAATATCCCGACAACGCGCGCCTGCTGGCATTCTCCGAACAAATCGAGGAGCGCCTGCGCAATACCCCCGGAATCGTCGCGGCGGCGGTGGGCGATTCCCATCCGCCCAATGTCCCCCAGAGATCCAGGCCAATGTTCGCGCTGGAGGTTGACGGGCGCCGTCCGGACGTGCCCCCAGCGGGGACCGTGGTCTGGCGCGCCGTGACGCCGGCGTATTTCCGCGCGTTGGGCATTCCCATCCTGCGCGGCCGCGGCTTTACGGAGGAGGATCGCGACCCGGGCCGCGACGTCATGATCGTCAGCCAATCGCTGGCGAGCCGGCTGTTCCGCGGCCGCGATGCCGTGGGCCGCTTCATCGGAACGGCGCGCGTGGTCGGAGTTGCCGCCAACGTCCGCAATAGCGGCGGGACCGCCCCGGACGATCCCGAATACTACGTTCCCCGCAGCCACGCGGCCAACGCACCGATCTACAATGCTCCTGGCGAGCTGCGCCGCGCCTCGGTCATCGTCCGCACGCCGCTCGCGCCGGAAGCCGCGGCGCGCGCCGTTCGCGATGCCGTGGCCTCACTCGATAGCTCGCTCCCTTTGCAGGTCGAAACCCTGGGCCAGAGCACCGCCCGGCTCTCCGCGCGGCCGCGCTTCAACGCCACGCTGATCGGCCTCTTCGCCGCGATCGGGCTGGCGCTGGCGGCCTTCGGGCTGTATGGCGTGCTGGGCTCTCTCGTGGCCCAGCGGACCCGCGAGATCGGGGTGCGGATGGCCTTGGGAGCAACCCCTGCGGCCGTTTCGGGCATGGTGCTGGCGAGCGCGGGGCGTTCGCTCGCGGTCGGTTTGGTGTGCGGTTTGGGGCTTTCGGTGGCCGTGTCGCGCGCGCTGCACGGTTTGCTTCTGGGGGTCTCGGAGCACGACCCGTTCGCGTGGATTTTGTCCGCGGCTGTTCTTTTGGCCGCTGCGCTGGCGGCCGCGTGGATGCCCGCCCGCCGCGCCGCGCGCGTCGATCCCATGGTGGCCCTGCGGCATGAGTAGGGAGCTGAACGCACTAAACTGAAGGAGCGGAATACGCCGCCCGAGCCGCACGACGAAAGCCAAGTGGACATAGACGACCGCCTTCAAAGACTCACCGAACGGCACGAGGCGCTGTCCCAATCCCTGGAACTCATGCAACACATGCAGCAAGAGAACCAAGCACTCTTCAACGCACGCTTCGGGAAAGTCACGGACGCCCTGGAAAAGCTCGCCGCCATCGCACAGAGTCACGAGCACCGCATCCAGCGCCTCGAAGACAAGTAAGCCGCAATCTGCGCCACCGTCCTCCTCCGTCGCTAGCTCGGCTAACTTAACTAGACTACTAGACTGTACTTCCCGCAGTAGTAGAGCATTGGTGATAGGAGGGAGCGGCGTCAGAGAATAGGGCGGAATGAGGCGGTGCCGCCGCCTTATTCCGCCTTATTCCGCCTCATTCAGACTGCTTCAAGAAAACACACAGCACCTCGTCCCATCCCCCTGGAATTAATCAGGCCAAGGCGTTTCAGAAGGGCGAGGATCGTCGCGAAGCGTCCGCTCGGGCGTCTCTGGCGCTACTTCGGCCCGGAGTTCGCCAAAGGGCCTTGCTAAACTGCCCGCCAGACCTTGAAGGAACTTCCGCTGGCGGCGTCATGAGTAGAAGATCCACGCGCTCGAACCGGCGCGGTACAATCGTTTCGGATCATGGTGGATCTATTCGAGATCGCGGCCAACAACAGAGATGCACTAGAGGCTCGATTCTCGGCATTGCTGTCGAGCGCGTCTACGGACCTTGCAGGCACCGTGCAACGCTTCGCAGATACGGTGCTGAGCCACGGGCGCGTCTCTGTCAACATGCGGCCGATGTCGCTGCTGAGCTTCCTGGTGTTAGGTTTTCACCAGAACATCTACGAATGGTCTCGCAGCCGGGGAGAGGAGTCCGGCAGGCCAGCCGAGGAAATCATCCGCGAGAAACTCGGTGATTTCTACGCCAAGCGAGTTGCGTTCGATCGGTATTTCGATAAAGGGGAGACCTTCCGGTACGGGGCATTGAACATCGGTGGCCCCGGCGCGACGGTTTACTGCGATTACTGCACGATCCTGCAGAACAGCGCGTCCGATAACCCGGAAATAGCATACCTGAGATCGGACAGCCTGAAAACCTATTTCAAAGCGGATGGAGCGCTGGACGAAGCCGCGCTCCGGGAAGATGCCGCTCCGCATTCCCATCGCCATGTTTGCGCTTGCCTGAAGTGTGCACCCGAGTTGTCCGCGACCGCCGCGGCGGGGTGGGCCGCGCTCCTGTGTTCGAATTCCGACTTTGTGGAAGCAGTTTTTTCGACTCCGACTACTCCTGTCGATGTGGAATCGGTGCGAATCGAGAGCAGCCAATACCGGGAGCTGTTCCGGTACGGTTTTGAGAACTTTCGCGAAAAGCTCACCGATGAGCGAAGGAATTTGGTCGAGGCGTTTGTCCTGATCAAGCGCCTCCTGCGTGAGAACAGTATTCCCCTGGAGGTTGCGTAGCATGCTGGAGTTGCTGGCAATTGCGCGCGAGGACGGCTGGGCTTTCATCAAGAAGGACGGGCAGTTGATCCTCTTAAAACCTCCCTATCGGGATTCGAATCTGGTCCGCGTTTGCGAGGATATTATCGAGAAGGCAGTTTCCCTTCACGGATTTGAGCCGATCCATGAGTCCTACCCCGGATGGGGACCGCTGGTTGATTTCCTCAGGGCTGAACTGGCAAAGGTTCGCCAATCAAAGCTGGGCATACTCGACGACGCAGAACTGAAATTTGAATTGCTTCGCGACGCGCCCCGCGAGATCCTGGAGTACTACCTGCACCGGACTGAGTCCGAACTGATCCCGAATGGAGAATGGAACGCTGCGCTGGATGTGCTGACATTGTTGATGCGCGTCGACATCGTGCGGCAGGATGCCAACCTCTGCCAGCACGCAATTGCCCTGCTCCAGAAGTGCAATGCCGGACTGGCCGCAAACGGGCGCAACCGCGCTGAACTGACCGCCGAAGGAGTGGTGCGGCTGTTCCCCGGAGTAGCCCAGAAGTATCCAGTGGCATCCGTGATGGAGTACATGCGGAACGTCGCCGAGCGCCATCAGGTAATGCCGGTAGGAGCCTGATCGCTCCGTGACTACGATCACCTTTTATTCGTACAAGGGCGGCGTCGGCCGCAGCCTCGCCGTCGCGAATGTCGCGAGGTATCTGGCCGGATTCGGACAGCGCGTATTTGCCATTGATTTCGATCTGGAGGCACCTGGGCTTCACTATAAGTTTGCATTGGACGCCGGGAATGGCGCGGCCCAGATCAAACAGGGTGTAGTGGATTACATCTCCGCATTCCGTACCGGCGGGCAGCCTCCCGATTCTCTTTCCGACTACGTCGTCCCGGTCGAAACCGCGGACAAGGAAGCCCAGTCCGGCAAGATTTGGTTGATGCCTGCCGGCAGCGTGACATCCGCTTCGTATTGGCGTCTTCTCGCACAGATCAGTTGGCATGACTTGTTTTATTCCGACGCTGCTCCAGGCGTGCCTCTCTTCCTGGAACTGAAGCAGCAGATTGAACAACAGTTTAAACCGGATTTTCTGCTCATCGATTCCCGGACGGGAATCACGGAGGTCGGCGGGGTAGCCACGACTGTCCTACCTGAGAAACTGGTCTGCCTCTTGATGAGGAATCGGGAGAATCTGGACGGGGCGCGCGAGGTGCTGAGAAGTATCAAGCGCGTTCCCAGATTGCCGGGGCAGCCGGAAATCGAGGTGGTTCCCGTGCTGACGAGAATTCCCGAGAGCGGTGAAGTTGGGTGGGAGGAAGAGGTCGTAGCGAAGGTTCACGAGTTCTCAATGAACCAGCACCAGATCTCTCGATGACCCTGAATGTCGATCAGGTCTTCGTGCTGCATAGCGCGGCCGAGCCGACTGTAGAGATGCCGGGTGCGGAGTCCCCGCTGTTGAGGGATTACCTGCAGTTGTTCACTCGCCTTGTGCCACGAGAGGTCTATGAGCCGCACCTGGCACGGATGAGGCAACCTGCGCGTCCGGAGAGGTTCGATGTCAATCCCATACCTCACGGGTTCCACTCGCTGACCTTGCACCTCATCGTCGACGGCGCCGCGGCGTACATCGAGTTTCTCAAGAACGCTTTCGGCGCCGTGGAGATCTTCCGTTCTTCCCGCCGATCTGGCAAGGTTATGGACGCGCTGTTGAAGATCGGCGACTCCATGCTGATGCTGGCCGACGATTTCAACCGGGAATTCGGGTTGCTCCCGGTGGCGCGTGGAAATCTCCCATTCCATATCAATCTATACGTTGCCGATGCCGACGCCACCTTCGCGCGGGCCGTTGCGGCCGGCGCCGAGGTGACTATGCCGATCGGCGACCAGACCTGGGGTGACCGTTATGGCCACGTTCGCGACCCGTTCGGATTTAACTGGGTCATCGCCACGCGCAAGGAGAATTTGACGCCGGAGCAGATGCAGAAGCGCGTGGGAAAGGCGTTGGAAGGCGGCTAGCATCCACGTTTTCTGCCCCACGACCGACTCAGGCGACCCAGCGCGCACCCTGTCAGCAAATCTGTGTTCGGTTCGGACAGTTCAGCTAACTCGCGGACCCCACTCTGACCTCAGGCCCCCCACGGGAACTTCCCTTCCGCCCCTGGCGTCCACTGAGTGAGCTATGACCAGCCCTCCGGTCCTCGAAGCCCGCGACCTCACCAAGCGCTACAGCGCCGTCATGGCCGTCCGCGACATCAGCCTCTCCATCCGCCCCGGCGAAACGCTCGGCGTCCTCGGCCCCAACGGCGCCGGCAAGAGCACCATCGTCAAAATGGTGACCGGGCTCCTGGAGCCGTCGCGCGGCGCGGTGCTCTTTCACGGCGAACCGATCGGCCGCGACCTCGCCGCCTTCAAACGGCGCTTGGGGTATGTCCCCGAGCAGCCCGACCTCTACGGCTTCCTCACCGGATGGGAATATCTCGACCTGGTGGCCACGCTCCGCGGCCTCGACCGCCGCAGCTTCCGCGAAAAGGCCTCAGCCATGCTCGAGGGCTTCACCCTGTACTCCAGCCGCGATGTCCCCATCGGCTCGTATTCCAAGGGCATGCGCCAGCGCATCGTGCTGATCGCGGCCCTGATGCACGACCCCGAGCTGCTCGTTCTCGACGAGCCCTTCTCCGGCCTCGACGTCACTAGCGCGATGGTGTTGCGGCGCGTCATCGCGCGGTTGGCCGGCGAAGGCAAGGCCGTCTTCTTCTCGTCGCCCGTGCTGGAGCAGGCGGACAAGCTCTGCTCGCATCTCGTGGTCCTGAAAAAGGGAGCCGTGGTGGGCAGCGGCTCCATCGAGGAAATGCACGCGGGCTTCGCCGGCCTCGGCCTGGAAGCCGGATTCATGCAGTTGACGGAGCAGGTGGATGCGGATCGCATTGCGCAGGATATTGTTTCCGCGGTTCGTGCGCCGGCCCATTAGGCGTTTCGCGCGCAAGCCGTTCGGCAGGCTGGTGGGCCATTTCCTGGGCCGCATGGTCCACGGCGGGGCGGAGTCCGCCTCCTCGGAATTCGAATTCGGCGCGGGCTTCCTGCTGGGTGTGCTGGCGGCGCCCGGCGCATTCTACTGTTTCCTGCTGTTCCAAAAATACTCCAGCCTTCTGAACTGGATGCGCGGGCGCCTGCGCGACGATGTGTACCTCACGTCCGTGCCGGACAAGTTCTTCCTGATCTCGTTGGCCATGGCGGTGACCGGAATCGTCACGGTGCTGAAGTGGGACCAGCTTCTGCCGGATTCGCAGGACTACCTGAACCTGGCGCCGCTGCCCATCCGCTCGCGAAACATCCTGCTGGCCAACGCGGCCGCGATCCTGATGGCCGTGGTGGCCCTGGCGCTGGACGTCAGCGCGGTTCCCGCCGTGCTGTTTCCCACCTTCGTGATGGCCTCCGTGCGCGCGACGCCCGCGGCCTTCACGCAGTTCGCGGCCACCCACGCGGCGTGCGTCCTGCTGGCCAGCCTCTTCTCTATCTGTGGCGTCTTCGCTCTTCTGGGCACGCTCTCCGCGATCCTTCCGCGCGAGACTTTTCGCGCCTGCTCCTCGTGGGTCCGCGGACTCCTGCT
Organism: Candidatus Sulfopaludibacter sp. SbA4; assembly: GCA_900290305.1. GTDB lineage: Bacteria > Acidobacteriota > Terriglobia > Bryobacterales > Bryobacteraceae > OMOG01. The sequence goes on along the minus strand of OMOG01000152.1, from coordinate 295 downwards.
GGTGGCGCTGCTGATGCTGCTGCCCACCGGTTTCGCCGGGACGGCCGTGCTGCGCACCGTCACGCGCCATCCCGATTCGCTCCTGCGCTTCCTGCCGCCGCTCTGGTACCTGGGCCTGTATCAAACCTTGCAGCACCGCGCGACGCCCGCGTTGGCCCAACTCGGGCGCACCGGCCTGGCCGCAATTCCGGCGGTCTTCGGGCTGATGGCGGTCACTTACGCGCTCAGCTATCGGAAACGGTTCGCGGGGGTGTTGGAAGGCGGCCGGCGGCCATCGGAGCAGCGCCTGTTCGCG
>OMOG01000008.1:14015-21370 GCA_900290305.1 Candidatus Sulfopaludibacter sp. SbA4 | reverse complement strand
ACGATCCCCAGCACGGCGATGGGCACCGCCATCTCGCGCAGCATGCCGAGCGGCAGGGCCTCGGTCCACTTGGGGCCCGGGAGGATCGCGCCGGGCGCGGCGATGGCTTTGGCGGGTGTCATCTTTCCGACCTCTTGTGCTCAAACCTGTGATGCTCGAACCTGTGATTTTCTGGCATCGGGATCTCTAGCCGGGCAGCCTCCCGTTCATGAGCTTGAAGATGTAGGCCAGGATCTCGGCCACGGCGCGGTAGAGGTGCGGCGGAATCTCCTGGCCCACTTCGACCATCTTGTAGAGCGCCTGCGCCAGGGGCGGGTTCTCGACGATGGGCACCTGGTGTTCCAGGGCCTTCTGACGGATCCGCTGGGCCAGGTAGTTCTTGCCCTTGGCAACCACCAGGGGAGCGGCCATGCTCTCCATCCGGTAGCGAATGGCCACCGCATAGTGCGTGGGATTCACGATCACCGCGGTGGCGGTGGGCACGTCCTTCATCATCTGGCGGCGCGCCCGGTCGCGCTGCAGGCGGCGAATCCGCGCCTTCATTTGCGGATTGCCTTCCATCTCTTTCATCTCTTCCTTGAGCTCGTGCTTGCTCATGCGCAGATCCCGCTGGTGGCGCCGCATCTGGCGGAAGAGATCCACGGTCCCGAACACCAGGAATACGAACGCGGCCTTCCAGAACAGCTCCATCAGGGAAGCGCCCAGGAAGGCGAACCCGCTGGGCACGCCCTCGAGGGGGAGCGCCAGAAAGGCCTCCAGCTTGTCGCGCGCGATGGCATAGACCGCCCACAGGAACAACGGCAGCAGGACCATCGCCTGCAGGAGCGACGGCAGGTTCTGCCGGGGCAGCTCGCGCAGCTTGGCGGCGGGGTTGAGGCGCTTGAGATCCGGCGCCAGCTTCTTGAGACTCAATCCGAAACGCGTGGTGACCAGCCGGATCGCCAGCGTGGCCGCCGCCACCGCCGCGCCGCCCATGGCCAGCGGCAGGAAGTGCTTCCAGAAGATCTGCCAGGCGATGTGCGAAAGTTCCTCGGCCCGGAGGTCGCCGGTGAAAGCCAGGGTAAACAGCCAGCGCGCGGTCTGGCGGAACTGGGCAAACCAGCGCGCGCCTCCGGCTCCCAAAAGGCCGAGGAAGACCATGAATTGCAGGGCTTGTACGAACTCCCGGGCAGAGGGATACTGCCCTTCCTTGCGGGCCTTTTCCAGGCGCCGCTGGGTGGGTTTCTCGGTTTGTCCGGACTTGTCCGCCATGGCTCGTCATCGGACCCGCGTCATTTAGCCGCCGCCCCCGTCCCCAGCATCTGCTGCGCCACCGAAAAGGCGCGTCCGCCGAATTCCAGAAGAATGCGTGGAAACAGCACGGCCACCCAGCTCAGCACCGCGAGCGCGGTCAGCATCTTGGCCGGGAAGGCCAGAGACAGCAATTGCAACTGCGCGTTGAGACGGCCCATCAATGCCAGCGCCACGTCCACCATCACCAGCAGCGCGACCACCGGCAGCGCCATCCGCACGCCCACCGAAAACAGGTTCGCGCCCAGCCGGATCAGCGCCTCGGCCGACGGCGGCGAGAATACATAGGTTCCCGCCGGAACTTTCTCGAGGCTCCACGCGAACAGCCGCAGGATCTCGCGGTCAAGGCCCAGGGCAAAGAACAACATGCCCGCGAACAGTTGCGAGAATACCAGCAGCACACCCGAATCGGCCTCGGTATTGGGGTCGACCGTGGAGGCGTACGCATAACCCGCCTGCAGGCCCAAGACCTGCGCCGCCAGGGCGAACGACTCCAGCACGATGGCCACCGAGACCCCGATCGCGATACCCAGCGCGGCTTCCGCCGCGGCCCAGCCGATGAGCGTGGCCGGGGTGATGCCGGATGCGCCCGCCTCCGGCCATCGGGGAAACAGGGCCAGCGTGAATCCCAGCGCCAGTGCGGCTCGTACCGGCTCGGGCGCGCCTTTGACCCCCGGCAGCGGCACGAATACCAGGGCGCCCGCGACCCGCGCCAACACCAGCAGGAAGCCGTACAGCGTCTGGGCGGAAAGCGTCAGGCTAGCGGGCATAACGGCCCAGGTCCCCCAGCAGCGAGGTCGTGTAGGACACGGTCTTCTGCAGCATCCACGGCAGGAGCAGCAGGATCCCGACCAGGAAAGCCACCAGGCGCGGGATGGTGCTGAAGGCGTTGTCCTGCATGGACGTGGCGATCTGCACCAGGCTGATCACGATCCCCGCGACGAAACCGATCGCGAGCAGCGGAGCGGCCAGCCAGAAGGTGGTCATTAGAGTCTGCCGGATGATCTGGACCACGGTTTCGGGGGTCATGAGTAGAAGCTCTTCATCAGCGATCCGACCACCAGGTTCCAACCGTCCACCAGCACGAACAGCAGGATTTTAAAGGGCGCCGAAATCATGACCGGGGGCAGTTGTACCATGCCCACCGAGAGAGTGACCGAAGCCACCACCAGGTCGATCACCAAAAACGGCAGGAACAGCACCGCGCCGATCTGAAATCCGGTCTTCAGCTCGGACAGGATATAGGCCGGCATGAGAACCGTCAGATCCAGATCCTCGGGCGAGTGCGGCGCCGGCCGGCGCGTCATCTCGACGAACAGGCGGATGTCCTTCTCGCGCGTGAAGCGCGCCAGGAAGTGGCGCAGGGGCTTGGCCCCCTGGTCCATGGCCTGCTGCGGGGTCAGCTTGCCGGACTCCATGGGCTCCCACCCCTGGTGGTACATGTCGGCGGCGACCGGCTGCATGACGACGATGGTCAGAAACAGCGCCAGCCCGAGCAGCACCTGGTTGGATGGGGTCGACTGCGTGCCCAGGGCCTGGCGCAGGAAGTGCAGCACCACCGTAATGCGCAGAAAGGGAGTGACCGACATGACCGCCGCGGGCAGCAGGGTCAGCAGGGTCAGCAGAATCACGATCTGCATGGGGACGCTGATGGTGGAGCCGTTCTTTCCGGCCGATATGCCGAGAAGGGAGAGGGGTTCTGCTGGCGAGGCCAGCGCCGGAAGGGCCGCCACGAGCGTCGCCAGGGTGCGTAACGGCTTCACTCGGCGGCCTCCCGCGAATCCTCGAGCTGGCGGCGCGGCACGCTCTCGACCAGCGTACAGCCCGCCGGCGTCGACACCAGCAGCAGCGCCCTCTCGCCCAAGCGGACAAGGTGCAGGGTGTGTTGCGGCCCCAGGGCCAGGCGTTCCAGGCACTCCAGCCTGCGCCCGGCGGTCTTGCGAGCCGGCAAAACCCCGGCGAATCCCTTGCGGCGAAGCCACCACAGCGTTGCGGCCAGCAGGGCCAGCACGGCTCCTGCCGCCGCCATCTGTTGCACGAAATCCATCGGGATCGGTCCTCTATACCAGCGGATCGCCCGCGCTACGGGCCTGCCGCCGGCGCTAATCGTCGCGGAAGTCGGTGATCCGCACGCCCAGCGTGTTTTCGATCACCACGATCTCACCGGAGNNNTGATCACGCTGCCCTCTTCGAGCTGCAGCACCTCGCGTGTGCGCATGATGCGCCGATCGAGCTCGACCTCGATCTCGATCGGAATCTCGCCGAGCGATGCTATCTCTTCCTGAGGAGTCATCGGCATTCTAGCGGATTAAGTTGATAGTGTCCTGGCTGATTGTGTCGGCCGTGGTGATCACCTTGGAGTTGGCCTCGTAACCGCGCTGGTACACGATCAGGTTGGTGAATTCCGTGGCGATGTCCACCGTGGAGGCCTCGATCGAGCCGCCCGAGATGGAGCCGCGGCCTCCCGTCCCGGGCATGCCGATGGAGGGCGTGGCGGTGCGCGAGCTGGGTACGAAGGCGTTGTTGCCGGCGGCTACCAGGGTATCCGCATTGGGGATGGACGCCATGGCTACCTGGCCCACCTGCACCTGCGTGCCGTCCGAATAATGCGCCAGGATCTGGCCGCCGTCCGCCAGGCCGACATCGCTCAGCTCCGCCGCCGGAGAACCGTCCTGGGAATTCGCCGAAGGCGCCGAAGGCTGGCCAAACTGCGTAATCCGCCCGACCCCGGCGCTGGTGTATGGATTCCAGCTAAGGCTCATGTCCGAGGCCCCATCCGTCAGCCCGGGAATGGAGAAGGCGATGGGGCTTCCGGATGCCGGGCTGGTCAACAGTCCATCCTGGTTGAAAGTCAGGGTGCCGCTGGCCCCCGAGATCGGAAAGGGAGTACCCGCCGTTCCGCCGCTGATATCCTCGCCCGGAATCGTAACCTGGTAACTCCAGGTATTGGCAGCGGTCTTCTGGAAATCGAGCGTCAGCACGTGGGAGGTTCCCAGGCTGTCGTAGACCGTCACCGGCGTGGTGAAGGCGCTGGTCGCGTCGGCCGTCGCGGCGGAGTTCAGGTTGAGATCCGCGGTGAAGCTCTGGGTGGCGATGGGCGCTTTGACGGAGCCTACCGGGACCACAATATTGGTGACCGCGCCATTGGTATTGATCTGGCCGGTGGTGGGATCGACCGTGGTCCATCCCAAGACCTGCTGACCGGTGTCGGTGAGCAGGTTGCCGGCCTTGTCCACCTGGAAGTTGCCCGCCCGGGTGTACTGCATGTTGCCCGAACTGTCCTGCAGGACAAAGAAGCCGTCTCCCTGGATGGCGGCATCCAGCAGCCCGGCGCTGGGTTGAATGGCGCCCTGCGTGAACTGCCTCACGGTCAAGGGAGTGCCGGTGCCAAACCCGACCTGGGTGTCGCCCAGGCCCGCTCCCAGGGACTGCGTCACCATGTCGCGGAAGCACACTTCGCTGGTCTTGAAGCCCGGCGTATTCAGGTTCGCCAGGTTGTTGCCCACCACGTCGATGGCGGTGGAGGTTGCGTTGAGCGCGGAAAGAGCGGTCGAAAATGACGTAGTAAACATGACAATTCTCCGTTCACGATTGAGAGACTGTGCCGCTGCCCTGGGCCGCGACGAGTTGATCGAGATCCGTGCGGATCGCGGTGATATCCTGACCCGAGTTGATGGACTGCTCCAGTTGCTGGAACTGTGCGAGCTGCGACACAAACTGCGTGCCGTCGGACGGGTTCAGGGGGTCCTGGTTCTGGAGTTGCGCGACCAGCAACTGCAGGAACATGTTCTTGTCCACGGTTGGCGTGGCTGAGCTCGTGGTGGCAGGCGAGCTCTGGTTGGTGGCCCCGCTGGCGGGGACGGACGATGAAATCATGGGCATCATAAGATGTGTTCCTCTAGGCGTTCTGGACTTCGCATGCGACCATCATGTCGACATAAGACTGCGGATATCCGTGGTCGTAGAACGAGGCGACCAGGCCCGGGTTGATCATGCGGCCATCCGCCAGTTGCACCATGTAATTGGGCTGTTGCTGCTGGAACGCTCCGCCGCTTCCCGTGAACTGGTTGGATTGGACCACCTTCCCTCCCACCATCTGGGCCACGGTTGCCGCAGTCTGCGCGGTGGCGAAGTAGTAGGGGTTGTAACTGTACGTGGCGCCGTTCGGCCCGATCCCCGTGGGGTTGCCGATCCAGGGGTTCGGCCCGAAAACCGATTGCGCGGTGGGCGCAGGCGGAGGAGGAGCCTGAGGCGGCGGAGGGTTAGAGGCAGCCGACCCGGTGGTTTTTGAGGTGAACAGCGCCAGAAAATCGGCCGCTCCCGAATCCGTCGATTCGGCCGCGGCGGTCGCAGCGCCGGCGGTGGTCGAAGTGCCCGTGGTACTGGAGGCTTTGGTCGCGGCAGTCCGCGCCCGGGTGATGGTGGAGACGGGTTGCGCGACCGGTCTCACGGTTGAGGTGACATGAACCATGCAAATTCCTTTCCTTTCTCTTTCCGATGGGGTTGTTCTTCGTAAACTGGTGTTTCCCGCTTGGGGGATTGGCGCCGTTGGGGATCGCCGGACTGCTCCCGGCCGTCCTGGGCGGGCCGGCCGTTCGAGCCGTTCGAACCGCTCCCCGCCGGGTGCTCCACGTCTCTGTGCCAATCGCCGCCCGCCGGCGCGGAGGTATGCCAGCCATCCGTGCGCAGTCCCGTCTGCTCGAGGCGCGAGGAGAGGGCCGGCAGATCGTCGCGCAGCGCCCCGGCGAGGTCCGTGTCCGAGGTTCGCACCGCGACGTGTACGTCGCCGCCGCGATCCGCCACTCGAATCTCTACCCGCTGGCCCCCGCTCAAGACCTCGAGTTTGATGTCCTGCGGTACTGCGGGGGGTTGCGGCGGTTCGGATTCGATCCGGGTCTGGATCCGCTCCGGGTGCTCCGTCGCCTGGGGCTGGCCGGGAGAACGGTCAGGCTGGGTGGGAATGGCAAGCGTGGCGCTCGTGGCGGCGGCCGCGGAGGCGGACTCATCCGGGAGCGCCGGCAGGCTGGTGGGTTTCCGGTCGCGGGCGGGCACCGCCCGGTCCTCTTCGGGAGGGGGCTGCGGAGCATCGCTTTTCGGGTGCGGTGCGGCCTCCGCTCGGCCGACCGGGTCGAGTGGCGTTTCGCTCGCGGAATCCGCCGGCGCGGCCACCAGCGAGGCGGCGGCAATATTGGCCTTCCCGGCCGGCTTGGACATCGGCTCGACTGGCCCGCTGGGCGCGCGTTCATCCGCCGCCCGCAGAGGGATCAAGAGACCTTGAAATGCAACTTCTGTCACGGGGTCCGGCCGGGCCGGCGTCCCCGTGTCATCGCCCGACGGTGGCGCCGGCTGCAGCCGGGGTTGATCTTCGGCCGCCGGCGATACCCCCTCGGAGGCTTCGACGCCGGGCTCCACCGGGGACGGGCGATGCGGTCCTTGGGATTCTCGGGGCAACGGGTGAAGTTGCGGCTGGCTGGGGGTGGCGGGCGCATTCCATCCAGCCACTGGGGGAACCGGAAATTGCCCCGCCGCCGGCACAGAGTGCCCCGTGGGCGAAGCATCGTCCGAGTTTTTCGGACGAGCCCCGCTATTAGCGGGAGGAGCCACCCGGTCATAGGCGCCCGGCGGGTCGGGTTTCCGGGCCGTACCATCCACCGGCTGCAATTCCGTCGGCAACGGCGGGCCGGGTTGAGCTGACTCGGTTGGCGCAAACCCCGCTTCGGCGGCCACCATCACCGGGGGGAAGCGCACCGCCGGGAATCGAATCGTCCCCGGGTCCCGCGTTAAGAACTCGGAACCAGGGATCGCCGGGCCGCCCGATTCGGCTGGCACTTGCACGGGCTCACTGGCAGACTCCACAGTCGAGGTCCCTGCGGGCGGACCGGCCGGCGGCATGCCACTCTCTGTCGCGACGGCTGTCTCGCGGGCCGGCCCGGGACCGGCGGACCCGGACGCGAACGAAACCGGGGTGACCGCCTCCGGCTCGCCAGATGGCGCCTTCGCCTTCGAGGGCTCTGTGCCGGAGGCCGCGGTCCGCACCACTCGGTGCGTCGGACTGACCGTGCCGC
>OMOG01000008.1:0-14005 GCA_900290305.1 Candidatus Sulfopaludibacter sp. SbA4 | reverse complement strand
CGGCAGCCGCCGGGGTGGTCCCTTCGCCCGGCGCCGGACGGGAGAAGGAACTGCCGCCGACGGTCTCGGCAAACCAGTGTGCCGGAATGGCGGCCGGCGCTGGTTCGAGGCCGGGCGCCGCAGCGGCGGAGACGGAGTGCGGCCATGCCGCGGGGTCTTGACTGGGGCTTCCGCCCGTCGTAGAAACGCGGAAGGCGCCGGCTTGCCTGGCAGCCTGACCCGGCGCAACGACCGGCGCCGCAGCCTCCTGCGCATGCGGCAAAGCTGACGGAGCGGGAGACAGCGTCGCCAGTGGTCCTCGGCCGGCTATGCCGCTGTGATCGAGAGGCTCCGCCTGGCCCGGCTTCGATGACGGATCGGCCAGTACCCGGAATGACGGCGCAGCGACCGCCTCTCTCTGTGGAGACTCTGGCCCTCGGGACGCCGGGCTGGTGGCCACCGGGCGGATCCTCTGCGGACCTGCCGGAGAAGCCGCGGGGCGCGAACCCGGCGCGCGAGACACTCCCGCACGCAACTCTCGACCGATACGGCCGCTCGACGCCGCATATTCGAGGGAGCCTGCCGCTTTGCCTCCATTCGAAGACGGATCGGCCGGGACGCCGCCGGCTTCCTGGCGGATTCCCTCTGGCACGGCGAGCGAAAGCCGCAAACCCGGTGCGGGAGGTACTGCCGTACGGGGCCCCGCACCCGCCGTTTCGCCCTGCTCCGCAGATACCGGGCCAGATGCTTTAACCGGCTTCGATGACCGATCGGCCGGAACCGCAGAAGACGGCGCGCTGGCCGCTTCCTTCCTCGTGGGAGACGCCGGGCCCGCAGGCGTTTCAGGGATTCCCACCGGCACCGCGGGGGAAAGACCCGGCGCGGGAGGCGCTGCCGCCCGCGGCTGCTCACTCACAATCCCGCTCTGCGCCGCAGATTCGTGGGTACCGGCCGCGTTGCCTGGCTTCCACGACGGATTGGCCGGGATCGCGGATGGCAGCGGGCTGGCCGCCTTCTGTGGAGACGCCAGTCCGTTGGGCCGCTCCGGCACCGTGGGGAAAAGCGCATGCCCCAGACCCGGCGCGGCAGGCACCCCACTGCGGCCAGCACTCGCAACTTCGCTCCACGCCGCCGATTCGAGGGAACCAGCCGCCTTGCCTGGCTTCCATGACGGATCGGCCGGGACCGCGGATGGCAGTTCGCTGGCCGCCACGTGCTTCTGTGAAGGGGACGGGCCGGCGGCCGCGAAGCGGATTCCTTCCGGAGCCGGCGGTAAAGGTGCGCGCCGTAGACCCGGCGCTGAAAACACCATCGTGTGCGGCCCTCCACTCGCAACTTCGCTCCGCGCCGCAGATTCGAGGAGACCAGCCGCCTTCTGTGGCGACGCCAGGCCGCTGGGCTCTGGATGGACTCCCTCCGGCACTGCCAGGGAGAGCGTATGCCGTAAACCCGGCGCGGGAAGCCCTGCCGGCGGCTCTGCACTGGCAATTCGGCTCGGCGCCGCCAATGGGAGGGGGCCGGCCGCTGGGCCTGGCTTCCATGACGGATCGGAGGAGACCGCGGGTGGCGGCGTGCCGGCCGCCTTTTCTGGAGTCGCCCGGCGGCTGGGCTCTGGATGGATTCCCTCCGGCGCCGCGGGGAGAACCACGGGGAGCGGCCTGGCGCTCGCCATCTCGCTTTCCGCCAGCGACTGCAAGGGACCGGCCGCCCTGCTCCCGATCGGCCAGGGATCGGCCGGGACCCCGGATGAGGGCGGGTTGGCCGCTTCGTTCTTCTGTTCCGCCATCGCATGGAGTAGAGAAGGTGCCGGAGGCGCCATCCGGAGCGGCCCCGCTCCCGCAATTTCGCTCTGCGCCGGAAGATGCTGGGAACCCGACGGCATGCCTGGCCTGGATACCGGGTCGGCCGGCATCGGCAATGACAGGTTGGCGGCCTCCTCCTTTGTCTGTGGGGACCCTGGCTGTCGAGACTCGGTACCGGTCGGTTGCTGGCGTTCGACTACGCCCTCCAGAACCGCCGGGAAAAGCGATGGTTGAGCACCCACGCGGTTGGCGCTCCACTGGCTGGCCGGCTGGCGGCCGCTGGTCGATGGCAGCGCCGTCGCCGGAAGCTCGACCCAAAAACCGGCAGGGAAAGAGGCCAGTGGCGGAAATGCGTTCACGCACCGGGCAGGTGCAGATCGGAGGCCAAACCTGCCCCGCACGTTTTCAAAGACTTACTGTCCCGCGGCGCGGCAAGAATTCGTCTCGGATCCGCCCACCGGCAAGATCTTGCCGCCAGGCCGCAGTTCCCCCACCCTGCTTATCGGCCGGTCCTCGCGTAGTTTGAGATATTTAGACCTGTTACTAATCTTGGCCCCCCGTTTGCTCATCCTCCAGGCAATGGACTCCATGACCGCCATCGCGGCGAGCGGCCTTCGCGCCCGGATGGAATCGCTTGACCTGCTGGCCAACAACATCGCCAACGCATCCACCGGCGGATACAAGGCGGACCGCGAATTCTACAGCCTGTATCGAGCGCCGGAAGCCCTCGATGCGGACCCTGTCTCGACCATGCCGGTAATTGAACGGCCATGGATCGACCTGTCCCAGGGAGTGATACACGCCACCGGCAACCCTTTGGATGTGGCGCTCTCCGGCAATGGTTTCCTCGCGGTCCAGGCGCCGGGAGGAACTCTCTACACGCGCAACGGCAACCTGCGGCTGGCGGCCGATGGCAGGCTGGTCTCCGCCGATGGCTACCCCGTGCGCGGCGTGGGGGGCGCCAGCCTGACCTTGCAACCGTCGCGCCCCGTCGACATCTCCCAGGACGGGACCGTCCAGCAGGACGGGAACGTCATCGGGCAACTGGAGATCGCCGATTTCACCAGCACCGCCGGCCTGGCCAAACAGGGCGGCAACTACCTGCGCGTTACCGACCCCACCCTTCGTCCCGCCGCTTCGCCGGGAACCTCGGTGGAACAAGGCAAGCTGGAATCTTCGAACACGGGCAGCGCGGAAGCCGCGGTGCGGCTGGTGAGCGTCATGCGCCAGTTCGAAATGCTGCAGAAGGCCGTGTCCATGGGCGCGGAGATGGACAAGGAGTCCATCGAGCAGGTGGCCAAGGTCGGTTCATGAAAAAGCCGGCGCATGAAGTTTGGTTCGTAAGTAACGAGGAGATCGCATGATTCGAGCACTGTACAGCGCCGCCAGCGGAATGAAGGCGGAGGAAACCAATGTGGACAACATCGCCAACAACCTGGCGAATGCCAACAGCGTCGGGTACAAGATGCGCCGCGCGCAGTTCCAGGACCTGATGTACCAGAGCGTTCTGCAGCCGGGGACCGCGTCGGGACAGCAAACCATAGTGCCCACCGGTTTACAGCTCGGCCTGGGCACTCGCGCCTCCTCCAACGAGATCGTCTTCACGCAAGGGGCGTTCACCGAAACCGACAATCCCCTGGACCTGGTCATTCAGGGCGCCGGGTTCTTCCAGGTGCGCATGCCTTCGGGCGAGCTGGCCTATACCCGCGCCGGACAGTTCCACGCGGACAAGACCGGAAATATCGTGACCTCCGACGGCAACCCCATCGAGCCGGCGATTACCATTCCCTCAGCCGCCCAGCAGGTGACCATTGCGTCCGATGGCACCGTCAGCTACACCCTGCCCAACCAGACGGCCGCCCAGCAGTTGGGACAGATTCAACTCGCCAACTTCCAGAACCCCGCGGGGATGAACAGCATCGGGCACAGCCTCTACACACCCACGGACGCCTCCGGGGACGCTATCGTCGCCGCGCCCGGCGGGCAGGAGGGCCTGGGAACCCTGCTCCAGGGCTACATCGAACAATCCAACGTCTCGATCGTGGACGAGTTCGTCAACCTGATCCAGGCGCAACGCGGCTACGAGGCCAATTCCAAAGTGGTGCAGGCTGCCGACCAGATGTACCAACAGATCAATAACCTCTCGCGGTGATCAAAGCAATGATACCCCTGGCTTCTTTCGCGCTGGCCGGCTGCCTCGCCGTGGGCGCCGGCTCGGATCGCATCACCGTTGGCGACCTGGCGCCGGCGTTTCCCGGTCTCCAATCCATCGATCCGGACACGCCGGTGGCCCTGGCGCCAGCTCCGGGCGTCGAGCGCGTGTTTCGTGCGCCCGAGTTGCGCCAGTTGGCCGCACGCCTGAAGACGGCCGTGCCCGCAGCCGGCTCACTGTGTGTCGAGCGCCCCGTGGCGCCGCTCGATGCCGCGCGCCTGCTGGATGCCATGCGCCAACAACTGCCCGCCGCCACCATCGAGATCCTGGATTACAGCCGGATGCCCGCGCCCGAAGGGGAGCTGGAATTCCCGGTAAGCGGTCTGCGCCCGGCTCCCGGGGTGGGCCCGTCAGGCCCAGTGAGCCCGTCAGGCGACCAACGTCGCGGCTTTTGGACCGGCGCGGTGCGCTACGCCGGCAGCCGCCGCTTCACCATTTGGGCCAGAGTGACAGTGCTGGTGACCGAACCTCGCGTGATCGCCGCGGTGGATTTGAAGCCCGCACGCCGGGTGGACGCTTCCGATCTGCGGCTGGAGATGCGCCAGGAATTCCCGGCCGCCGGGTTCGTGACCTCCATCGAAGAGGCCGCCGGCCGCGTGCTGCGCCGGCCCGTGTCCGCCGGCACGCCCCTGACTTCGCCGTGGCTCGACCCCCTGAAGGACGTAGTCCGCGGCGAAACCGTAAAGGTCGACGTGTGGAACGGCGGCGCACACCTGGAACTGGATGCGGAAGCTGAGGCCTCGGGTTCCATTGGGGAAATCATACCGGTCCGCAACCCCACGTCGAAGAGCCGTTTCCAGGCACGCGTGGAAGGTCAGGGCCGGGTTTCGGTAGGACAAGCTTCGAAGCAAGAAGGTCGTTTATGAAAACTCTATTGTGCATCCTCCTGCTGGCGGGCGTGGCCGTCGCCGGCAAGAAGGACAAGCCGGCGCCCGCGGCTAATCCGCTGGATCGCTATGTTTCTGACGCCGAGGCCCGCTCCGCAGTGGCGTCCACCACCACGCCGGGCTCGATCTGGCTGCCCGGATCGCGCCTCGCCGACGCGGCCCGCGACGTGCGCGCCAGCCAGGTGGACGATCTGCTCACGGTAGTGGTCAACGAGCAGGCTTCGGCGGTCGCCACCGGCACCACCAAAACGCAGCGCACCTCCAGCACCAAGAATTCGATCACCGCTCTGGCCGGCGTCACCAAGGCCACCGGGGCTTTGGCCAACCTGGCCAACACCTCCGGCGATACCGAGCTCAACGGCCAGGGAACCACCAGCCGGACCACCACCCTGACGACCACGCTCACCGCCCGGGTCACCCACGTCCTGCCCGGCGGAGGGCTGGTGGTCGAAGCTTCCAAGGACCTGATGGTCAATTCCGAGCGGCAGACCATCACCGTCCGCGGCGTGGTCCGCCCCGCCGACATTGATGCCACCAACAGCGTGCAGTCCAACCGCCTGGGGCAACTGGAAGTGCACATCAACGGCAAGGGCGTCGTAGGCGACGCCGTGCGCCGGCCCTTCATCTTATATCGCCTGCTCCTGGGATTGCTCCCTTTCTGATCATGCCTACTCTGCTCATCGCATTACTTGCCGTGGCCTCCGTGGCCGCACCGGCGCTGTCCGCGGCGGAGGACCCCAAGGCCGGCGCCGCACTTCTGAATGGCGTCCGCCTCAAGGACCTGGTGTCCATCGAAGGCGTCCGCGAGAATCAACTCCTGGGTTACGGCCTGGTGGTCGGCCTGAAGGGCACGGGCGACAAGCAGCAGGTCCTGTTCTCCGCCCAGAGCCTCACCAACATGTTGGAGCGCATGGGCATCTCCGTCTCCCCGACGCTGCTCCAGGTGAAGAACACCGCCGCCGTCATGGTCACCGCCACCCTCCCGCCCTTTGCCCAGCCCGGCATGCGCATCGACACCACGTCCGCCGCCGTCGGCGATTCGAGCAACCTGCAGGGCGGAATCCTGGTGCTCACTTCGCTGCGCGGGGCCGATGGCCAGGTGTACGCCGTGGCGCAGGGCCCCGTGGTCACCGGCGGATTCGCCTCCGGCCGCGGCGGGGCCACCCAGAGCGTGAATCACCCCACGGTGGGCCGCTCGCCGTCGGGCGCCATCGTCGAGCGCGCCGCGCCCACCGTCACGCCCCACGGCGTCGTGCGCCTGCAACTGCGCCAATCCGACTTCACCACGTCGGCGCGCATCGCCGAGGTGGTCAACCGGAAGTTTGCCAACGCTTCCCCCGCGGCCCGCACCGAGAATGCCGGCCTGGTGAGCGTGACCATTCCTCCCGAGTACGCCTCGCGGCCCACCGAGTTCATCGCGGAGATCGAGAACCTGACCGTGGAATCGGACCGTCCCGCCCGCGTCATCATCAACGAGCGCACCGGAACCATCGTTCTGGGCAAGGATGTCCACATTTCGCCGGTAGCCATCATGCATGGCAACCTGAACGTCGAAATCCAGACCACCTTTGCGGTGTCGCAGCCCGCGCCGCTATCCCCGCAGGGCGCCACCGAAGTGGTCCCGCAGACCACCGTGTCGGCCAAAGAAGAGAAGGCGCGCAACGTGGTGCTGAAGCAGGGCGCCACCGTCGAGGAATTGGTGCGCGCTCTCGCGGCCATCGGTTCCACGCCCCGCGATGTCATCGCCATTCTGCAAAACCTGCGCAGCGCCGGCGCCCTCGAAGCCGAATTGGAAGTCATCTGAAAATGGAGGTCACCCCAACATGAGCCCGCTAGGAATGAAGATCTCGCCCGCCGCCGCCGAAGTCGACCCCGCCACGATCGCCGGCCCTGCCCAGGCTAACGACCCCGCCAAGATCCGCGATGCCGCGCAGCAGTTCGAAGCGCTGCTCTTGGGACAGATTTTGCGTTCCGCACGGGAGAGCGGCGACGGAGGATGGTTGGGCAGCGGCTCCTCGAGCGACGGCCTCACCGAATTCGCCGAGCAGCACCTGGCTTCGATAATGTCACAACAGGGCGGCCTGGGCCTGAGCACCCTGATCACCCAGGGCCTGGAGCGCGGCCGCTAGCCGGCGCCCGGTGCCCGACTAAGGCGCCACCGCCGTGGTGTTGCGCTTGGGCACCTGCCCGACCTTGATCCGGGCCACCTCTTTCATGGTCTTCATGTCGATCGCCGAGACCGAATTCGCGCCGGCATTCGACACGTAGACCTTCCGGCTGTCGGGCGTGAACGTCAGCCAATCCGGAGTCCGGCCCACGTCGACTCCGCCCATCAACTTCAGGTCGGGAAGCGAGTACACGTACACCTTGTTGTTCAGGCTGCTGTCGACCCACAGCGTCTTGCCGTCCGGGCTGACGCCGATTCCGTGCGAGGGCGTCGCGTCGATGTCCGGCTTCTTGCCCTCCGGCCCCGCCGGCAGGTTCACGCGCGCCACCTCCTTGCGCGCCGCAAAATCCACCACCGCGAATCCATGCACGTTCGAAAGCTGGATGAACAGCCGCCTGGTGGAACCGTCCGCATTCTGCTCGAAGGCGATCGGCCTTACCCCGTTATCGAATGGCAATTCCCACACCTTCTGCTCGGTCTTCCGGTCGATCACCGTCAGGATCTTCCCGACCACCGAGCCGGCCACAACAAATTTGTCGTCCGCGGTCACGTACGTGTTGTGCACCCCGCCCTTCATGGGGAGCGTCTTGACCTTTTCCAGCGAGCCCGTGTCGATCACATCCACCGCCCCCGGGGCCTGGATGATCGCCACGTACACCCGACGGCCGTCCCTGCTAATGGCGATGTTGTTGGGGTGGCCGCTCAGCGGTATGTTGCGCGTCACCTTCAAGCTCTTCGCGTCCACCACGTCGAGCGTGCTCTCGGCCTCGTTGCTGATGTAGTAACGGCTTCCGTCGGGAGCGGCCGCCGCCCCGTGGTTCACCTCGATCCCCGCGATCTCACCCACCACCTTGTCGGTGGCCGGGTCGATGATATCGACACTGTCCCCCGCGCTATTAGTCTGGATGATGCGAACGCTGCTCGCCGCCAGAGGCAGTGCGAGCAGAAGCAGAAAATACCCGGATCTGCGGCTCATCTTGTGGAACCCTCCCTGATGTATACTGTAAGCCCAAATGCACCGTCGCCGCTTTATGCAGTTTCTGGCGGGGAGCCCCCTGCTGGCATCCGTGGCGCCGGCGGCGTGGGCCGCAACCTGGGCCGCCGCCGACCTGGCCAGCCCGGCCGATCTGGCGAGCCCCAACGATGCCCTCAACGTCATGGATTTCGAGGAGGCCGCCCGCAAGGCCGTCCCGCCGGCGCACTTCGGCTACATGGCCACCGGCGTGGACGACGACGCCACCCTGCGGGCCAACCACGAAGCCTACCAGCACATCCAACTCCGCCCGCGCCGACTCGTGGACGTGCGCCAGGCCGACATGCGGACCGAGCTTTTCGGAACCGTATGGGACACCCCCATCTTTATCTGCCCGTGCGGCAGCCAGAAAGCTTTTCATCCCGATGGCGAGTTGGGAACCGCGCGGGCGGCGCGGGCCAAGCGCAACCTGATGGCCCTTTCCACGGTTTCCTCCACGTCGGTGGAAGACGTGAATCGCGCCTACGGAGCGCCGGTCTGGTACCAGCTCTATGCCACTTCCAAATGGGAAATCACCGAGAAGCTGGTCGCGCGCGCCGAGAGCGCGGGCTGCCCGGTGCTGCTCTGGACCGTCGATCTCCCGGCCGGCCGCAACACCGAGACGCAATCGCGCTTGCGCCGAACCGACACGCGGGACTGTTCCACCTGCCACGGCCAGGAGTCGCCCGGCTCCCTGCGCCGCAGGCCCATGTTCGCGGGACTGGATGTGACGGGCGTGGTCAACGCCGCGCCCGGCCTGACTTGGGACGCCGTCGACCGCCTGAAAAAGCTCACCCGCATGAAGCTCGTGATCAAGGGCATCGAAACCCGCGAGGACGCGCAATTGTGCTGCGATCGCGGCGCCGATGGCATCATTGTCTCGAACCACGGCGGCCGCGCCGAGGAGAGCGGCCGCGCTACCATCGAATGCCTGCCGGAAGTGGTCGAGGCGGTGCGCGGCCGCATCCCCGTGATGGTGGATGGCGGCATCCGCAGGGGCACCGACGTCTTCAAAGCGCTGGCGCTCGGAGCCAAGGCCGTGGGGATCGGCCGCCCGTACCTGTGGGGCCTGGGGGCCTTCGGGCAAGCCGGCGTGGAGCGGGTGATCGATATTCTGCGTGCCGAGTTCTCCCTGGTCATGCGCCAATGCGGCACACGCTCGATCGCCGAGATCGGCCGCAATTCGGTCACGTGGAGCGACGGCCGCCGCGGATAGCTGTCAGCCGCATCCGGGAACCGTGCTCCTCCGCTGCCTCCGCGTTCTCGACGCGAACACCCAATCCTTCAACCCAGGTAACGGCTCTCTCGTCGGTGTGGTGAGGCAGGCCTTGAGGCCCGCACTTGACGCCCTCGCCCCGCTGCCCGCACCGAGCCGCGGTCCACCCGAACTCTCCCTCTCCTCAGCTCGCCTTCGTTTCTCTCCGCGCTTGTCTCCGTTACTCCGCGGCTCCGCGTCGAGATCGCGTCTTCGAAGTACGCGTGCCCCTCAGAAATTCAGCCGCGCCTGCAGCACAATAATCCGATACGTGCTGGCCGTCGACGTGATCCGCCCGAAGCTCGCGTTCCCGATCGCCGTATTCGGCGCCGAAAACTGCGGCGTGTTGCGGATGTTCTCCGCCGTCGCCCCCACCTGCGCCGTGAACCGCTCGTTGATTTTGATGCGCTTCAGCAGGTTCATGTCCAGCCGCCAGGTGCTGGGCGCCGTTCCCGTCCCTAAGGCCAGGCCGCCTAGTTGTCCGGGAAGAGCGTTCACCAGAATCGGGGTGCCGTTCGCGTTGGCGATCGCCTTCAGGCCCGAGAGCGCCCGCAGGTTGCCCAGCGTGGTGATGTTGGCCACCGATGGGTCGGTGATCTGGGTGATCCCCGGGTAATAGACCACGCCGTTGCCGACCTTCTGCACCGAGCCGCCCGGCATCGGCCCAACCTCGGTAGCGGTGGAAGTGGCAAGCGACGTATTCAGTCCGTTGGCCCCGGTGAAGGTGATGGGCGCGCCGGTGAAGTAACTGAAGATCGCGCCGGTCTGCCAGCCGCCGATCACCCGCCCCAGCACGCCGTGCGAGCCGCGCCCCAGCGCTTTGCCCGGGCCGAAGGGCAGCTCATAAAGGCTGTTGACCTTGAAAACGTTTTCGTGGTTGAAGGCCAACAGCTCCTTGTCCAGGTTTTCATTGCGCAGCGTGCGGTAGTCCGAGAAAAAGATGGCGCTGTCCCCCGCGCTGTCGCTGCCCAGGGCCTTGCTGAATACGTAGCTGCCCTGCACCGTCAAGCCGTCCGCCAGCCGCTTGTTCAGCTCGATTTGCAGCGAGTGATAGGTGGAGTGGCCGGTATTGTCGGTCATTACCGAACCGGCAAACTGCGGATTGACCGAGAAGTAATTCTCCGGCAATCCCGCCAGCGCCAGCAGCCTGCCGCCGACTGGCGCCGTCAACAACGAGCTTTGCAGAAGCGCCGCCAGGGTCGCCGGATTATTGTTGGCGAAGTACGTCTGGAAGATCGAGTTGCTCCGCACCGTGGTCGAGTTCAGGCCAATGGGCGCCAGGATCGAATCGATCAGCGGAGAATCGCCGCCGGTCTGGACGGTCTGGTACGCCTGCAGGAAGCCGTTGTTGAGGATGTTGATCTCGTCCACGTCGTACGCGCGAACCAGCTTATTGCCGGTGCTTCCCACGTAGCCTACCCGCAGCGACAGGTTCTCCGAAAGCGCGCGCTGGATGGAAAAACTGAAATTCTGGATATACGGGTTCCGCAACCCGCTGTTGAACGCGTAGAGCACCTGGTTGCGCGTACCGTCGAGCGGCGTTACCGAGAGCGGCGTCGCCGTGGTGGGAATGGGAAGCGCGATGTTGCCGACGTTCAACAGCCCCGTGGATTGCAGAACCGGCGAAGTGGTCAGGCCATTGGGCGCGAACTCCGAGTTCATGTGCGCCAGGTAAAGGCTGTCGCGCTGGTACGAGATGCCGTAGCCCGCGCGGATCACGGTCTTGTCCTTGCCGCCGGTGAGCCAGTGAAACGGCCCCTCTCCCGGCACCGACCACGCGAATCCCACGAATGGCGCGAAATCCTTGTTGTCGTTGTTGTAGAGCTTCGTATTGGGGTGATCGGTGCCGGGGCCGATGAGCTGAAACTGGGTCAGCGAGCCGTTCAGCACACCTGGCTGGAACAAGGCCCCCAGGTTCGTGCCCGAAATCCCAAAGATCCCGGCCGTGCCGCCCACCGGCGCCACCGCCCTGCCCAGGCCGTCGTAGGGCACTCCATACCACTCGTACCGCACCCCCAGGTTGAGCGTGAACGAGGGAGTCACTTTGAAATCGTCCTTGAAGTAGCCGCTGTATTCGGGCGTCACCAGGTCGCTGTAACGGCTCTCACCGGCCAGATACGTAGGATTCTTGCCGCCCGGCGAGTTGTAGGTTTGGGTGACGCTCGAAATCGACCCGGCCAGGTCGATCAGCAGATTCTGTGCTCCGCCGGAGTTCGATCCGATCCCCGGAATCGTATTGATGCCCTGCACCGCTACGGCGCCCGCGCCCGCCGTGCTGGTGGGCAGCACGCCCCCCAAGTCATAGCCGTCGTTGGCGATGAAGCGCGCGATCACGCCGCCCTTGAACGCGTGGCGGCCGCGGATCCACGTGAGGTCGTCGCCCAGTTGCCAGTTTTGCGTCATGCGGTTGCTGCTGCCGGTGGTGCCGGGCGCCACCAGCGGATTGGTGATGTTCCCGGTGACTCCCAGGTAGTACGGAACGCCCGTGGCTCTCGGCAGAAGCGCCTGCCCCGCCACCCCCGTGGGCCCTGCGTCCGGATCGTACTCGGTCCAGATGATGGTCCGCGGCCGAAACACCCCTATGCGAACTTCGTTGAGCAGGCTGGGACGGAGCGTGCTGGTGAGCGCCAGGCTGAACTGGGTAGTCTCGGTGGGCGCGAGGCCTCCCGGCGACTGTGGAAACGGCTGCGCGGCGGAAACGTTCAGACTGTAGTAGGCCTGGTGGTTCATGGTCAGCGAAATTCGGTGCTTCTCGCTGAAGATGTGATCGATTCTCCCCTCGTAGAGCTGGAACGTGTTAATCACCGGACGAGCCCACAGGAAGCCGGCCGTGTTCAATCCATCCCCCACCAGATAATTGTTCGGCGGCGGCGCCAGCCCGAGGTACTTGGCTATAATGCCGGTCGCGTCCGGAGCCGGGCGGTTGGGGTCGCGGCCAAAGACACTGACCGTCTGCAGCGGGCCCGTGGCGTTGGGCGGCGCGACCGGGTTGCCCGAGGTGTCCACCGTGGGAACGATGGCCGAGGCGTTGGCGTTGACCGCGCCCGGAAAGAACCGGTACAAGCCCTGCATCGCCGTCGGGGTGTAGACCGTCTGGTTCACGGCCACTCGCTGGTTCTGGTGATCTCCTTCCCAAATGCCGTTGAAGAAGGTTTTGTTCTTTTTGAGCGGACCGCCAAACCGCAGGCCGAACTGATTGCGCACCAGAACATTCCGCGGCGCCTGCTGCTGGTGCGTGATGGGATTCACTCCCGCCTGGTTGTTGAACCAGTCGTTGGCGTTGAGATCCGTGTTGCGCAGTTCTTCCCACGCGCTGCCGCGGTATTGGTTGGTGCCGGCGCGCGTGACCAACTGAACCTGCCCGGAGCCGCGGCCGTACTCGGCGTCGGCCGGCGAGGTCACCACCCGGAACTCTTCCACGCGATCCACGCTGACTGTATTCGCCACCAGGGTATTGAACGCACCGTTCAGGAGGTTGTCCTGGGTGTTGATGCCGTCGGTGGTGTAGTTGACGGCCCCCGTCTGGCTTCCATTGATGTTCACGCCTTCAGCGCCGTTGATGACCACTCCGGGCTGGGTTGCCACCAGGTCGTACGAATTGCGGCCCACCAGCGGAAGGTCCAGGATCCTTCGCGATTCCACCACGCTGCCCACCGAGGCGCTGCTGACATTCACCTCCGTGGCGGTGGCCCGCACCTCCACCGTTTCCGTGCTCTGGCCGAGATCCAGCGACACGTTGACCGTGATCTGCGATCCCACCGCCAAGTCCACGTTATTGACGGCGGCCCTCCGGAAGCCGGGATGCTCGGCCGTGATGCGGTACGTGCCGGGCGGCAAGGACGCAAACACGTAAACTCCCGCCTGGTTGGTGATGGTGGAAGTGGTAACTCCCGTGGCCAGGCTGCTGGCCGTGACCGCGGCCGCGACTACATTCGCGCCGGACGGATCTGTTACCGTGCCTGAGACAGTCGCTTCGGTGGTCTGCGCAGACACCGCGGAAGCGAAGAGAAGTGTTCCGAGCAGCGCGAAAACGTGGCGCTTCGAACCCATAGTGAACCTCCCCGAGCTTGGATGGACCTGTGGGGCAAGTTTACCCGTGCCCGGCGGCCATGTCAATGGGTATCGACTATTCAGATGTGTAAAGCCTTGATCTTTCCGGGAACCATGTGCGCCCATTAATGTGATATACCTACGTCGAGTGAGGTGAAATGAAGGTCAGGCTCGCGATCATGGGAACCCTCGGGCTGGCGGCAATTGTCGCCCAGTCGCCCGCGCCGCGCTCGGTGTGGGACGGCGTCTACACGGCCGAACAGTCCAGCCGCGGACAGGGGCTTTACAACACGCAGTGCGCGGCGTGCCACGGCGACACGCTGGGCGGCGGCGAATCCGCGCCTCCTCTCGCCGGCGCGGAATTCCTCTCGAACTGGAGCGGCTTGACCGTCGGCGACCTCTTCGAAAGAACCCGCACCTCCATGCCGCAGAGCAAGCCGGGAAGCCTGAGCCGCGAGGTGAACGCCGATATCCTTTCCTACATCCTGAGCGCCAACCAGTTTCCCGCCGGAAAAACCGAACTGCCGCACGCCGCCGAGGTCCTGAAAGAGATCCGGATCGAGGCGTCCAAACCCGAGCCCAAGTGAAACTGACTGTCATCCCCGCTCAGAGGTGGGGCAGGCGCTTCCGCCTGCCAACCG
>OMOG01000652.1 GCA_900290305.1 Candidatus Sulfopaludibacter sp. SbA4 | reverse complement strand
CGAAATGAGCGAACACATTGACTCCATCAAAACGTACACCGTAGTCTGGCTGGTGCTGCTGGCTCTGACCGCCGCCACCACGGCGGTGGCCTATGTGGACCTCGGTCCTTTCAGCGTAGTGGTGGCGCTGGTGATCGCCTTCTGCAAGATGCTGCTGGTGGCGCTCTTCTTCATGCACGTCCGCCACAGTACGAAGCTCACTCGCCTGGTGACGGTAGGCGGCCTGCTCTGGCTGGCCATCCTGCTGGCGCTGACGATGGCCGATATCGTGTCGCGCAGTTGGTAGTGTTCCCGTGGCGCAGGCACTCGTGCCTGCCGCGTCGAGACTCATCTCGACGCCACTTACTGTCCGCTTTCCGGCGCTCCCCGTCCCGATACTGAACACTTACAGGCGCGTCCCTATCCTCTCGGGACAGTGTTTGCACGCACATGCGCGGGCTTCCGGCTTGGCCGGAAACGTGCCCTCC
This sequence comes from Candidatus Sulfopaludibacter sp. SbA4, assembly GCA_900290305.1. Taxonomy (GTDB): domain Bacteria; phylum Acidobacteriota; class Terriglobia; order Bryobacterales; family Bryobacteraceae; genus OMOG01. The sequence continues at coordinate 3,458 of OMOG01000652.1, read as the reverse complement.
ATTCTGCATGTTTCGCGACTTCATATACGCCTGGCGCGCCCTCAGAAAGACTCCGGCCTTCTCGGCCGTGGCGATTCTATCGCTGGCGCTGGGAATCGGGGCAACCTCGGCGATCTTCACTCTGGCGGACGGCCTGATCCTGCGCCCCCTGCCGGTGCCGAGCCCTTCGCAGGTCATCGTAATCCAATCGCAGTTGCGCGGCGAGAGCCTGGCCGGAATCCAGCAATACTCTCCGGTGTCCTATCCGGATTTCGCGGATCTTCGCACTCACAGTAAGTCCTTCGCCGGATTGACGGCATCGCAATTTGCGCCGCTGGGCTTCGCCGTGGACAAAAGCGCGCTGCCGCAGATGAAATATGGCGTGCTGGCGAGCGGCGATTTCTTCCGCGTAATGGACGTGAAGCCCATCCTGGGCCGTGTTTTCCGGCCCGACGAAGACCAGGTGCCGGGCCGCGACGCGGTGGTCGTGCTCGGTTACAGCTTGTGGAAGACGGACTTTGCATCGAGCCCGGACGCCATCGGCAAGACCATCTTTCTGAACGGCATTGACTTCACCGTGATCGGAGTAGTGCCGGAATCTTTCACCGGGCCGCAGTCCCTGTTTCTTGGGGCGCTCTATGTCCCGTTAGCCATGGCTCCTCGTCTGGCCGGCGATCCGCACCCTGGCCCGCTGGAACGCCGCGGTGAAAGGCAAATGAACGTCCAGGGGCGGCTGAAGCCTGGCGTGGGCGTGGAACAGGCCGCCGCCGAGGCCCGGCTGATCGGCCAGCAACTGGCGCAGTCCTACCCGGAGACCAATCGGACCTGCTCCCTGGTGCTGCAGACCGATTTCCAATCGCGTCTTACCCGAAATCCGATCGACCTCACGTTGATCGGCTTCCTGCTGCTGTTGGCCGGCATCGTGCTGCTGATCGCCTGCGCCAACGTCATGAACCTCATGCTGAGCCGCGGCCGGGCGCGCTCGCGGGAGATCGCCGTGCGTCTTGCCATCGGGGCCGGACGCGGCCGGCTGATCCGCCAACTGCTTTCCGAAAGCCTGGTAATCGCCATGCTCGGCGGCGCATCGGGTCTGCTGGTCGCGCAAACCGGCGCGGACCTGTTTTCGCAAATCCGCATTCCCGCCGACATTCCTTTGCTGCTCGACTTCAGGCTCGATCCGCGGGCGCTTCTTTTCACCGTGGTCGCTTCGGTGATGAGCGCCGTCCTCTTCGGACTGGTCCCCGCGCTCCAGGCCACCAGCCCCAACCTCTCGTCGGCGCTCAAGGCCGGAACTGGCGCACCCACCGCGCGGCGCCACTTCTTCGGAAGGAACGCGCTCGTCGTCGGGCAGGTTGCCGGTTCGCTCTTCCTGCTGGTCTTTGCCTCGCAGGCTTACCTGGGCGTGTCCATGCTGCTCTCGTCGCCCGCCGGTTTCCGCACCGACCATCTGCTCACGGCCGGCTTCGACCCCTCGCTGGCGCGCTACACGCCGGCCCGCACCGAGGAGTTCTACACGCATCTTCTGGAAAGCGCGCGGACTTTGAACGGCGTCAGCGGCGCGGCGCTGACGCAAGCCCTCCCCATGATCCCGGGCGGGACCGAGACCCGGGTCCTCCCCGAGGGTGCCCAGTTGCCTCCGGGCACGGAAGGGATAGGAGTCTTTTCCAACACGGTGAGCGAGGATTACTTCTCGGTGCTCGACATACCGGTGGTGGAGGGCCGGCCATTCGCCGTGACCGACCGCGCCGATTCTCCGCGCGTGGCGATCGTCAATCAGTTGCTCGCGAGCAAGTATTATCCCAACCAGAGCGCCGTGGGCCGCCGCTTCCGCCTGGACAGCACGGGCGGCGACGCGATCCAGATCGTGGGAGTCGCCCGGCAGAGCAAGTACCTGTTCGCGCTCGAGCCTCCTGTCGACTACGTGTACTTCCCGCTGGCGCAGCGCCCGCGCACGGGTATGACCCTCGTGCTGCACACCGCCGGCGCGCCGGGAGATCTGGCCGCTCCGCTGCGCAACCTGGTGCGCTCGCTCGACTCCGGACAGCCAGTGATCGGCCTTCGAACCATGGACGAGATTTACGACCAGCGTGCCAAGAAGACCCTCGACATCTTTATCCAGGCGATCGCCGGGATGGGAATTCTGGGACTGGTGCTGGCGATTGTCGGGCTCTACGGTTTGATGACGTATGCGGTGAACCTGCGCCAGCGCGAGATCGGGATCCGCATGGCCATCGGCGCCGGCCGGCCGGGTTTGGTGAAGATGATCCTGAAGCAGGGGATGCTCCTGGCCTCGACGGGCGTCGCGATCGGGGTGTTGCTGTGGTTGCTGGCGTCGAAGCCCGTGATGAAGATGGTGGAAGCGCGGTCCTTCAGTTGGAGTCTTCTCGCGCTGGTCGCGGCGGGGCTGCTGGGAGCGGCTGCCTTGGGCGCTTACATTCCCGCGCGGCGGGCCTCGCTGGTCGACCCCAATACCGTCCTCCGCCAGGAGTGAGCCCTCGGCAAGGCCGGAACTTTGTTCCCGTCGTTTCTAAGGGAATCAACAACTTACGGAGCTAAAAGCGGGAACTAAAGTTCCCGTTTCCGCCTATTGATCCTGCTTCTGAGTCTGCGCCGTGGCGGTGATTTTCTCCACCTGGTCCAACTGCTTTCGCGCCATCGCCGAATCCTCGGAGTCGGGAGCCAGCTTCAAAAAGGCGCGAAACTTATCGGCGGCGCTGCTGTAGTCGTGGCGGATCGCCATTATGTTGGCCCAGAGAAAGTAGATCTGCGGAAAGATGTGCCGCGTGTCCAGCCGCTCGGCCTGCTGCACGCTCTTCTCCGCCGCGTCCACGTTCTTGATGTTGTAGTTGGCTACTGCGTTGAAGAAGTATACCTGCGGATAGTCGAAAACATCCAGCTTGGATGCCCTATCGGTGACCTCCGCCACTTCCTTCCACTTCTTGGCTTCAATCCCCTGTTCCGCGATTGCGATGTAGGGCGGCACATATTTGGGATCCGCCTTGATGGCTTCGCCGAACGATCCGCGAGCGGTGTACAGATCGCCTCCGGTGGCCTGCAGTTTTCCCAATTCGTACCAGGCCGACGCATAGGGCCGATACAGTTCCACGGCTTTCGAGTAGTCCTTCAAGGCTTCATCCAGCTTGCCCTTTTTGGCCGATTCCTGACCCTTGTCGAATGCCTTCCGGGCATCTTTGGGAACTTCCAGGTCATTCGCGCTGACGGTATTTCCCGCGCCGGGAGCCAGCCGGTGGAGCAGGATGGTGCCGATGTTGGGATCGTCCATCGCCCGGTGGTTGGCCAGGCTAACGGTCTGGGAGCGGTAGCCCGCCAGCTTGGCTCGCAAATCGCAATTCATGTACCGCATGTCCCCGGAATCGATGCCGCGAGAGCTGTTGCCGCTGCCTCCGACACCCATACCCGACCCCATCCGGTTCGGATTCAGCGAGCCCGTGCCGTTGCTCACCTCGCTGGCGTCCTGC
>OMOG01000037.1 GCA_900290305.1 Candidatus Sulfopaludibacter sp. SbA4 | reverse complement strand
CCGTAGAATGGTCGGGCACTGCGTGCACCACCACCGAGCCGGCGCCGATATACCCGCGGGTAGTCTAGCGGCTACACAAGCACTGGCTAGCCCGGCTAGCCACAAAGAACACGCCTGTGTTTTCAAGGTCGACCTCCCATTTCCTCCAAATTGGCGGAAACAACCCGGAGCGCGAGGGAATTCCAGAGCCGGACCTTGTGGAGCCTTTCGGCGCCTTCACCTCGGCGTTCAAGCAGTTGGATCCCGTTCCGCAGTTCAAAGCCACCGGCCGCGGTGTTTCCGTATGCCGAGCAGTTCACCACAAGCAGTTGGATCCCACTCCGCAGTTCAAAGCCACGGCCAAGCTGGCCGGCTTTTTGGAGGCCGCCGCGCAGTAGGCGCCGCACCACATCTCGCGATCTTCTTCTTTGGATCGCGGCGGAGTCTATAGAAGTGATCGGCTCTAAAGAAACAGGTCGGCGGGGACATGAAACATAGGTCGGCGGGTACATGAAACAGGGCGGCGAGGCCTTTTGCCTGCGTCTTGCTGATGGCGCGCTTCCCGCTCACGACCTCGGATGCTATGCCTCGCGAGCCGAACACTTTCAACAGGTCGCGCTGACGAAGCCCGTGTTCCTCCATGAGGCTGCGCAGCCGGCTATCGGGCGTTGACCCTTCGAGAGCGTACTGGGCATCCTCAAACGCTTCGATCAGCACCACCAGCAAATTGTGATACTCGCGTTCCTCGGGTGTGAGATCGTCGTAGTGCCCGTCGAGTTCCTGCAGTTCGGCGATGAGCCGATCGTTCTCTTGCTCTGTGCGAATTACTGCCGGCAGTTTGCGCGCCAGCAACGGGCCGTAACGTTTGGGGTCCACGGCGAGGGCGGAGTTCTTCATCGCTTCTTCAAGGCCGATTGAAAATCGGCCTGTAGGTTGAAAACCTGCCCCACGACCAGGGTGGTTCTTGTGAGTTCAGGGCGGTCATTGCTCGGCCCGCGGCTTGCCCTGGGCATAGTCGCCCGCCCCCATCAAATGCAATGACACATACGGCTCGTCGCCAACCACCCAACTGTCATGGCCGGGATCGATGTAAAACAGGTCGCCAGCCTTCATTTCGACCACGCGGCCGTCGTCCATCGCGGCGGTGGCCCTTCCGGCAAGAACCAGGCCGACATGCGCGACATCGCAACTCTTCTTTCCCACCAGCGGACCGACGTGGGTAGACCACTTCCACCCGGGCTCATAGGTAGCACGGCCAATGGTCATCCCTCCGATGTGCACCAGCTCGAATCTGCCTTTCTCGAATTCCCGCACTTCGTCAGGCGTCTCAAACCTCTTCAGGATCACTTCGAACATCGCGACTCCTACCCCTTGCGGTGGTGCTCCAGCTCGTGCTCCGAGATCAACTGGCGCAAGGCGCCCTCGAGCTCGGCCACGCGGCGCGCCAGGTCGTCGATGGCCTGACCTTCGGGATCGGGCAGGCGGCCGTGCTCCAGCGGACCGCCTTCCGGGCGGATGCGCACTACGCGGCCAGGAACCCCCACTACCGTGGAATGATCGGGCACCGCGTGCACCACCACCGAGCCGGCGCCGATCTTCACGTTGTCGCCGATCTTGATGTTGCCCAGCACCTTGGCCCCCGTCCCCACCACCACGTTGTTGCCCAACGTGGGATGCCGCTTGCCTCTTTCGTTTCCCGTGCCGCCCAGCGTCACGCCCTGGTAGAGCAGCACATCGTCGCCGATTTCGGTGGTCTCGCCGATCACCACGCCCGAGCCATGATCGATGAAGAAGCGGCGCCCGATGGTGGCTCCGGGGTGAATCTCGATTCCCGTAAAGAAGCGGCTGATCTGCGAAATGACCCGCGGCACGAGCGGCACTCGCCAGCGATACAGCCTGTGGGCCAAACGGTGGGCCAGAATCGCGTGGAATCCTGGATAGCAGAGGAAGATCTCGACCACGCTTTTGGCCGCCGGGTCTTCCCGGAAGATGGTCTCGATCTGTTCCCTGACCGCTCGAAACATACCGTTTCCGATTGGATGAAATGCGAGGCTGCGCCGATTCGCGGCGTGCCGGTCTAGTGCGCCGTGACCTCGTCCGGGGCGACCACCGGAGGTCTGGCGCCGCCCGGCATCGGCGCGAGCATGTCCTCTTTCCGTTTGACCAGCGTAGAGGTATTGTAGCTGGCTATCTCGAACCCGTGCCCGTGGGTGATGGCGTCGGTAGGGCAGGCCTCCACGCAGTAGCCGCAGAAAATGCAGCGGTTGTAATCGATGTTGTAGACCTTGGCGTAGCGCTCGCCGCCCGAGATGCGGACCGTTTCGGTGTTCTCCGCGGCCTCGATGTAGATGCAGTTGGAGGGACAGGCGGCGGCGCACAAATAACAGGCGACGCACTTTTCCATGCCGTTCACGTCGCGCTGCAGCACGTGGACGCCGCGGTACCGCTGTTCGAATTTCGCCGGCTCTTCGGGATAATATTCCGTCACCGTGGGAGACATCATCTCCTTGAAGGTGACGCTCATTCCCTTGGCGATGGAAGCCGCTGTACCCAGGATGTCGATCTTGTTGGCCATGGAGACTATTCCTATTCTAATGCACTGTCCGAGGGTTGGCTCGACAGGACAGGGGCTGGGCGGCTTGCTTCCCTCTCTCCGTCCGCTATACTGCCCACAGGGGAGAGAATCGTCGTGCCACCCCAGGTGCAGCGCCGTGCCGGTATCAAAACTGGCGGCCGCGTGGAGTTCAGGGTATCGGGAGGAATTATCAACATCATCCCCAAACTCCCCTCCGCGGACGACGAATACACCCAGGAGCAACGGCGGGTCATTGATGCCGGCTTGGCCGAGGCCCAAGAAGGGCCTTACTACGGTCCGTTCGAAACTGCCGATCAGGCAATCAGATTTCTCAACAATGAGATTCGGAACCGCAAGGCAAGCAAGCGCAAGACGACCAAGCCATGAGAGTTGTCCTGTCCGATCTTCCCTAACACCGCTTCCTTTGGTCGCGGCTCGGAAGCGCTTGCCCGGGGGCCGAGGCACGCGTCGGCAAGGGTGTCTCTGGCGGCAGAAACCTCGGGTGCGTTGGGCAGGCTGAAAGCCGGCTGCAGGATGAAATCCTGCCCCACAAAGTTGGCGGCGAAAGCGCCTGCCCCACCCAGGCTCCCGCCGGGAGCCTAATTGCGCGATCCTCAACCGGGCTTCCATTCCGGGACATTGTCGCCTTGCCGGAAGGGGCGGACCCCGGCCTTGCCGCCCAGCCATTCGATCTCCCTTTTGCTCCAGCCTTCCATGACGCGCGAAATGGCGCCATCCGATTCCACCAGGAACATCGTGGGAACGCTCGAAATACCGAAAGCGTTGCTGGCCTCGAAATCGTCATCCTCGGGATCGAGCAGAGTGGGGAACGTCACGCCGAATTCGCGGTTGAACTCCCGCGTGTCTTTGACATCGTTCTGCGAGATTCCGTAGATCTTCAGCGTGCCCTGGTGGAGGCGTTCGAGAAACGGGAAGGTGAGCTGGCAGACCGGGCAAGTGACTTTGAAGAACGCCAGCAGCGCCTCGCCGCCCGTGAGCAATTCGCCGAGCGTGGCCTCACCGCCGGCTTTGCCTTCAATGAGGCGCGGCAACCGGAAATCGGGAGCGCGAGCCCCGGCCTGGAGGAGTTTGGGTGTGCGGCGGGCAGCCATAATCCGAGTCTACAACTCCTTCATCAATTGCTGCGCGGCGATCAGCAGCGGGTCCCACACCGTCGCAAACGGCGGCGAGTAGGCCAGGTCCAACTGCTCGAAGTCGTCGACTCGCAGCCGCGATTGCAGCGCGCCGGCGATCACGTTGATGCGCCCGGCGGCGCCCTCTTCGCCGATCACCGCGCCGCCCAGCAGGCGCCGCGTTCCGCGATCGGCAACCAGCTCGACGGTGGTCTTGCGCCCCTGGAAGTAGCGCGGCCGGGCCTGCGCTTCGATGCGCGCCGCCACCGGAGAAAATCCTTCGCGGCGCGCCTGCTCCACGGAAAGCCCCGTGGTGGCGAACCCGGTTCCGAAGATTCCCACGATGGAGGTCCCCACGATGCCGCCAAAACGCTCGCGTCCTCCGGCGGCGTTCGCTCCCGCGACCCGCCCAGCCTTGTTGGCCGTGGTGCCCAGCGGAATGTACGTGGGCCGGCCGGTCACCAGGTGCATCACCTCGGCGCAATCGCCCGCGGCGTATACGCCGTTCAGGTTGGTCTCCATGCGCTCGCTGGTGCGGATGGCGCCGCTGCGCCCGGCTTCGACCCCCGCCGCCGTGGCAATTTCGACATTGGGCTTGAAGCCCGCGGAAACCACCACCATATCGCACGGCACATCCGCCACTCGGTCCACCTCAATGCCCTGGACTGATACGCCGCAGCGCAGTTCCACGCCGTGCTCCTCGAGTTGCTTACGGACCGCGGCGGTGATCCACGGCTCGTCGCGCAGCAGGGCGTGCTGCGACCGCTCCAGCATGGTCACGCGAAGGCCGTTGCGGCGCAGCGCGTCGGCGGCTTCCACCCCGATGTACCCGGCGCCGATCACCACCGCGCGCCTGGGCTTCTTCTCGTCGAGGAAGCGGCGCATGCGCTCGGCATCGTCGAGGGTGTGGAGCGTGAAGACATGGGGCTGGCCGGCGCCGGCAAATCCCGACGTGTCGCAGCGCGCGCCGGTCGCAATCACCAGCCGGTCGTAGTGTACGCGGCCTCCCGTTTCGAGCGTGACCTCGCGGCGCGGATGCGAAATCGCCACCACGCGGGCACCCGTGCGCACCTCGATGCGGCGCTCCTTGCGGAAGTATTCGGGAGTGTAGACGATCAGTTGGCCGGCATCGCGGACCCGGCCCTCCACGAAATAAGGAAGGCCGCACGCCCCATAGGAAATCACGGGCCCTTTTTCCAGCACGACGATTTCGAGATGCGAATCGAGGCGGCGCGCGCGGGCAGCGGCGCTCAGGCCGGCGGCGACGCCACCGATGACCACCAGTGCCATCGGCGCCTATTCCTCTTTCTTCATCTGCTGCACAAAATCCAGGATGTCGAAGGTCTTCAGCTTGCGGTCGGGGTAGTAGCTGTTGACGGCATCCTGCTCGTCGTTGAAGATCTCGAAGACCGTGGCCAGCTTGGTCATCACCAGCAACTCGATACTGCGGCGGCTGAGGTTGACCAGTTTGACGTTCCCGCCCTGTCTGCGCTCGCTGGTGGCGGACATCACCAGGGCGCCCAGGCCCGTGCTATCGATGTAATCGACGCGCTTCAGGTTCAGCACCACGTTGCGCGTGCCGGCCGAAATGAGAGCGGCGATCTTGTCGCGGAAGGCGGTAGCTTCCGGACCGACGGTCATGCGGCCGGCGAGATCGACGATGGTGACGCCTTCGTGCTCGCGTTGTTGGATGTCAAGAGCCATAACGGGTAGCCGATCAGACCACCATCTTGATGCCGATCTGCGCTTCGACCTCTTCGATCGGCACCATTTCGATGGCATCCCAGGGGCAGCCGTCGAGGAAGGCGCCGTCGGGACCCTTACTGGTGCACTTCTTGCAGCCGATGCAAAGAATCGGATCGACCTCGATCCGGCCGAACGGCGAGTGGTCTTCGTCGGGAACCCAGTACATGCAGTCGGCCACGGGGCAATAGGGCACGCAGGCGGGCGAGCCCGCGCAACCGGTGCAACACTCGGTGATGACTGCGAGTTCCTTGGGCCGTTTCTTGCGGGGGGTGGCGATCCCCTCGGATTTCGGCTCCATCTTCAATACGGCCGTGGGCATGCAAAAATTATGACACATGGGCGGGAGGCGTGTCACTCGGAGAAACGCGAACTCTTCACCGCGGAGACGCTGAGGAACGGAGATAAGCGCGGAGAAACCCAAGAGAGAGCGGGACGAGGGCGTCCCGCGCGGACCAGGGGGTCCGCCCCACCAATCCGGCGACCGCGCGACTCCGCGTCAAAGCCTCACTCCCCGAACCACCGCTCCATCACCCGCCCGTAGTACAGCACTGACAGCGCCCACAACGCCGCACACGGAATCAGCACCAGCGCGCTGCTGAAGAATACGCCTGCCGCCCCCACGGCCATCAGAACCGCTTGAAAAATGCCGAACACCAGCGACGCGCCGCTCGAGAAGCGCCAGCGCGTCTGCTTACGGGGATGCGCCACCGAAGGTTCGTGACCCACGGTCAGGGCCACCAGGGCGGCGCCTATTCCCGCCAGCGGCGCCAGCGGCAGGGTCAGCGGAATCACCACCAGCAGGAAGGCCGCGTCCTTGGCTGCCAGTATCTGCCAGCCGCGCAAGGGCAGCAAGCGGTATCGGCCCAGGCCGCCCGCGCCATCCAGGCCGAACAGGCACTGCGCGTAACTGGAAAGCGCCAGCACGACGAGTACGGTGATCGCGAGCAGCCCTTCCGGCGGCAGCGCCACGCGCAGCACGCGGCACACCACCGCCGACAGGCTGAGGAGCAGGGCGCAATACAGATCGAGCGTGGAGAGCATCTCGCGCAGGTTTTTGCGGATCAGTTGATTCAGCGGCCCTGGAAATTGCGGGATCAGACGCCACACGGTTTGCGTGGAGACGAAAGAGAGATCGGAGAGCAGGAATCCCGCGGCGAACAGTCCCGCGGCGAGGCCCCAAAACCCGAGCGTCACTTTACCGCGCGCCGCCCATACCGCCAGGCCCGCAATCGCCCACGACAATGGATTGATCCACGGGCTGACGACGCGCAACAGCCAGCGCTCGCGCCGCTGGATGGGCCACAATGCCAGGCGCGAAGCCGGGATCTTGCGCAGGGGATCGGTGCTCAGCGGAAACAGCAGCACCAGCCCGATAATCAGGTAGATGAAACCGCCCGCACTCTGCAACAGCAGCGCGGAGACGATGAAGAAATTGTTGCCGACGACGGTTTGGAGCGATTTCTGGTCGCGGCGATAGGCCAGGGCGAGCGCCCTCAGGATCGCGCCGGCCCGAGCCATTCCAGTTCCTCCACCACGGGGGCTTCCACCAGGTCGAAATAGTGCTGTTCGAGCGCCTGCGGCAGATCCGCAATCGGCGAGTCCCACACGATCTTCCCTTTGCGGATCATGATGAGCTGCGTGGCGATCTGCTCGACAACCGAGAGGATATGCGACGTGAGGAACACGGTCACTCCGCGGCGCGACACGGATTCCAGGAGGCCGCGCATGATCCTGGACGTCACCGGGTCGATGGCTTCGAACGGCTCGTCGAGAAACAGCACGCGGGGATTGGGCAGCAGCGCCATGGCAAAGGAGGTCTTCTTGCGCATGCCGTGTGAGCAGGAGGCGGCGAACGTGTGGCGGCCGTGCTCCAGGCTCAGCGCGTGGAGCAACTGGTTGGTGCGGGAACGCGCCTCGTGGCGCTCCACGCCGTACACGCTGCCGGTGAGCAGCAGGTGTTCCTCCACGGTGAGGTCGTCGAAGAGGCCCAGGTCTTCGGGGAGGACGCCGATGCGCCGTTTCAGCTCCAGGGGATCGGACTGCACCTTCATTCCGCAAACCTCGATGCCGCAAACTTCGACCTCGCCCGACGACGGCGGCAGCAGGCCGGTGAGCATTTTGACGGTGGTCGATTTTCCCGCGCCGTTGGGACCGAGGAAGGCGCAGATGGCGCCGACGGCGACTTCGAAGGTAAGCCCGTCCACGGCGGTGAATTCCCCGAAGCGGCGCGTCAGGTTGCGGCAGGAGATCATGTCTCTATTGTGGCAGGTGGGGCAGGCCGACCCAGAGGGTACCCCGCCTGGAGTGTATACTGAGTCCAAATCTGGAAGGAGGAGAGCTACATGTCTGTGTGGTAACCTTCGCGATTGTGTGGAGTGCGGTGGCAGCACCCTCGCACGGCCCTGCCAAAGGCTACCTGGTGATTACCGGCGGCGCTCCCGATTACAAACATTTTCTGGCGCTGGCAGGCGGTTCGAATGCGCGCATCGTAGTGATCCCGACCGCGGCCATAACCAGCCCGGACGTTCTGGCGAATTTGCCCCCATACTGTTCGGGCATGGGGCCCTTTGCCGCGGTGCATTGCGCCGTGCTGCATACCACCGACCGCAAAGTGGCCGACTCCGCTGACTTTGTGGCGCCTCTCAAAGACGCCACCGGCGTGTGGCTCGAAGGCGGCCGCCACTGGCGCCTGGCCGACGCCTACTTGGGCACGCTCACGCTGAAGGAACTCTTCAATCTACTCGATCGCGGCGGCGTAATTGGCGGCGGCTCCGCGGGGGCCACCATCCAAGGCTCCTACATGGTTCGCGGCTCGTCCAATCCCGACGACAACACCATCATGATGGCGCCGGGCCACGAAACCGGCTTTGGCCTTTTCACCAACGTCACCATCGATCAGCACGTCGACGCCCGCGGACGTGAGAACGATCTGGCTCCCGTGATGAAGGCCCATCCGGAGCTTTTGGGGCTGGGCCTGGACCAAAGCACCTCGATCACCGTGCATGGGGACGTCATGACCGTAAATGGTCCGGGGCGCGTCGCCGTCTGGGATGGAAAGGACCACGACGGCAAGCGCTATTACCACCTGCGCACCGGCGACACTCTGAATACGGTTACCCGGGTCGCGATGGTGGTGGAACATCCGCAGGAGACGGCGCGCAAGGAAGTCACGTTGCCCAAGGAGACCCTGGCGCAATACGCCGGCGTATACGAAATGGCGCCGCGCGTGTACATGACGGTCGCGGTAGAGGGAGAGCAGTTGACCACTCAGCTTACGGGGCAACCAAAATTGCCGGTGTTCGCCGAGGCCGACGGCAAGTTCTTCCTGAAGGTCGTGGATGCCCAGTTGGAATTCGGCAAGGATGGGGACGGAAAGGTGACGTCCCTGACGCTGCACCAGAACGGGGCCGACCATGTGGGGAAACGTCTCGAAGGCGCCGAGGCAAAACGAGTGGCCGACGAAGTGGCCGCGCTGGCGCAAAGAGTCAAGGATCAAAAGCCTCAGCCGGGAAGCGAGGCTGCCATCCGCCGGGATATCGAGGAACTGCGGGCCGGCGAGCCGAAATACGATCAGATGACTCCCGGGATGGCGGATGTAACGCGCCAGCAGTTGCCGCAGCTCAAGGCCACCATGGCCAAGCTGGGCGCGTTGCAGTCCGTGACTTTCAAGAGTGTTGGACCGGGTGGAATGGATGTCTACGAGGTGAAATTCGAAAACGGTTCCACCGAATGGAGAATTGCGCTGACGCCCGACGGAAAGATTGCCGGCGTCCTCTTCCGCCCGCTATGACGCCCGTGGCGTGGCCGCAAGTTGCCCAAGTGGTTCTGGTGCGAGGCGTCCGTGCGTAAGACCGCTCCCTTAGAAGCTGTGAGGAATTCTACGGCGCGGTGCTCCAAAACAGGGGTGCGCGA